>NZ_AP028947.1:3300000-3536915 GCF_036323495.1 Limnobacter thiooxidans
TCCACCACCTGGCGCACATCGCTGTTGCGTTCTCGGAAGTAATCGTCCTCAATGGCAGAAAACTGTTCCAGCAACACTTCCATCTGCTCAATCAAGGCCCATTCGGCGTTGATGAGTTTGTTCTGGATCAGGTTTTTCGGCTCTTCCGAAAGGATCGGATCTTGCAGGATCAGGCTGTGCAGGTTCAGAAAGGCATCGAACTCGGCTGGGGAATCCGCGCTGATCTGGCTGCGGATCTCTACCAGTTCGTCGGCCACCCTTTTAACCGCATTGTCGAATCGCTTTTTCTCGAAGCGTACCGATTTTTTGTCGATCCGGTTACGGGGAATGTCCCGCATGGCCGTGTCCCACACCAGGGCTCGGCTGACCGCAATGCCACGGGATACCGCGATGCCATGCAAGGCGAGTGTCATGGTTTATTCGCCTTCACCAAACTTGTCGTCAATCAGGGCCACCAGTGCTGCAATCGCCTCGGTTTCATCACTGCCTTCGGCTTCGAGGGTAACCAGGTGGCCTTTGCCCGCGGCCAGCATCATGACACCCATGATACTTTTCGCATTCACACGCCGCCCCGCCTTGGCAATCCAGATTTCCGACTGAAACCGGCTTGCCGTTTGTGTCAGTTTGACCGATGCGCGGGCGTGCAGGCCCAGTTTATTGCTGATGGTGATTTCTTGCTGAATCATCGCTTTTCGCCGGGTTAAAGGTTTGACGTTGCGGTGCCGTGGCACCTGTGCTCACTATACCGTTTCGACCGCCCATGACCAGTCGCTCGGCAACTTCGTTGATGGGCAGATCCCGAAATCCCAAGGCACGCAACACCATGGGCAAGTTACAGCCGGACACCAGAACCGTTGGCAAGTTCAAAGACTCCACACCGGCGCGCACTGCGGCATTGGAAGGTGTGGCACCGAACAGATCGGTGAGAAACACCACACCAGTGCCCGCGTGTACGTTACGCGCCGCATCTTGAATGCGCAGCACGGTCTGGTCAATGTCCTCATCACTTCTGACATCCACCACCGAGAACCCTTCCGGTGCCGAACCCATGACGTGCTGAACGCACTGACGGATGGCGTCGCCCAAGGGGGCGTGAGTCACCAAGACAAGCCCCAACATCAGCGAGACTCCTGCAAGGCGTGGTCCACCGCCTGCACAAAAGTGTCAGCAACCGGAAATCCGGTTTGATCCATGATTTCGCGAAAACACGTGGGGCTGGTGACATTCACTTCGGTCAGGTTCTGGCCAATAATGTCCAAACCAACCAGCAACAAGCCCCGCTTTTTAAGTTCAGGCCCCAGTGTGCGGGCAATGTGCCAATCGCTTTCACTCAAGGGCTGCGCGCGCCCGGTGCCACCAGCAGCCAGGTTGCCCCGGTGTTCGCCTTCTTTAGGCAGACGGGCCAAGCAATAGGGTACCGGCTCGCCGTTGATCAACAGGACGCGTTTGTCACCATCCACGATTTCAGGAATGTAACGCTGAATCATGGCGGTTTTTCGGCCGTAATCAGTCAATGTTTCAAGAATAACGCCGATGTTCTGGTCGCCCTTTTTCAGGCGAAAAATTGAGGTTCCGCCCATGCCATCCAGTGGCTTGGCAATCGCATCGGGGTGTTGATCCAGAAAGCTGCGAAGTTGCACTGCGTTTCGTGACACCAGCGTGGGCACCACAAACTGCTCGAACTGGGCAATGGTGAACTTTTCATTGTGGTCGCGAATGGCGCGCGGGCTGTTGAACACACGGGCGCCTTCGCGCTCGGCTTGTTCCAGCAACCAGGTTGCAGTGACAAATTCAGCATCAAATGGCGGGTCTTTGCGCATGATGACAGCATCGAGGTCTTTCAAGGCCACCTCTTCACGCCCTACTTCGGCATACCAAGGCTTGCTCGCACGGTCAATGGCAATCCACACCACGTGTGCACGAACACCACTGCCTGTAGACCAATGAAGTCCACCATCCTCAATCACCCCGACTTTCCAGCCTCGGGACTGGGCCGATTCCATCATAGCAATCGATGAATCTTTTTTTGGGTTCAGGCTGATGAGCGGATCAATCACGCACACAAAACTTCTGCTGCTCATGCGGCCAACTCCACGCTGGCCGTGGCCTCCAGTTCTTGCGAGGCGGCCAGGGCAGCCAGGCGACCGATTACGCCATAGGCATAGAAGCGGTTCACTGCCGCATCAGGGCGGTCGCCACAATCGGGGGTGTTGCAGGGGGTTTCAAATGCAAGGGGCACAAAGTGCATGCCAGGTGCATTCAGGTTTTCATCGCGGGCTCGACCTGTGTGTACCCGGTAAAAGCCACCCACCACGTACCGGTCAATCATGTAGACCACGGGTTCTGCTACTGCATCTTCAATACTCTCAAAGGTGTGCACACCCTCTTGAATAATGACATCGGACACTTGCAAGCCTTCCTTGACAACTGACATTTTGTTGCGCTGCTTGCGATTCAACCCCACCACTTCAGAGGCATCCTTCACGGTCATGATCCCCATGCCATAGGTGCCTGCATCGGCTTTGACCACCACGTAAGGCTGCTCGTCAATGCCATATTCAGCGTACTTGATGCGGGTTTTTGCCAGTACCTCATCCACAGCCTCGGCCAGGGATTCTTCCCCAACACGTTCCTGAAAATTGAGCTGGTTGCGGTGCGTGAAGTAAGGGTTGATCAACCACGGATCAATATCCAGCATTTCAGCAAACGATTCCACCACGGAATCATAGGCTTTGAAGTGCGTGCTTTTGCGGCGCGTGGCCCAACCTGCATGCAGGGGCGGCAGCAGGATCTGGTCCTTGATGCCTTGCAACATGGGGGGCACGCCTGCAGACAAGTCGTTGTTCAGCAGGACTGCACAAGGCTCGAGGCCGTCCACACCAACACGGTTGCCCTTGCGGCGCAAAGGCTCCAGCACGATGTGCTGCCCATCGGGAAGGTCAAACCGGGTGGGCTCTGTAATTTCCGGCGACACGGAACCCAGGCGAATATCCAGGCCGGTCTGCTTCAGGATTGCAGCCAGACGGGCCACATTGGTCAGGTAAAAGGTGTTGCGGGTGTGGTTTTCCGGCACCAGCACCATGCTGCGCGCTTCAGGGCAGATTTTTTCAATCGCACTCATGGCGGCTTGAATGGCCAAGGGCATCATTTCAGGGGCCAGGTTGTTGAAACCGCCCGGAAACAGGTTGGTGTCCACGGGTGCCAGCTTGAAACCTGCATTGCGTACATCGACAGAGCTGTAAAACGGCGGGACGTTCTCGTTCCAGGCCATTCGGAACCACCGCTCAATCTCGGTGGTTTTGTCGAGCATTCGTTTTTCAAGATCCAGAAGTGGACCGGTTAAAGCTGTAACTAGATGTGGAACCATCGACATTCTCAGGGTAAGACACTTCGCCAAGTGTAATCCAAAACGCTGCACTGCCACATTGGGGACGGAAAATCGGGTGTGAAGGTGGGTGGCTGGGGAATTGGTGCGGTGTTGGGAGGTTGGGAGGGGGCTCAATGGCCAAGCTCTGCGTGGAAATCTGTTTTTCCAGCGTGTTGCGCCTGTCCGCACTAAACCCGACTCGCCAAAACCCACGGGCGAGTTCGGGTTTTCGCCTTTGGCGACTGTGCAGACAAGCTTCACGCTGGCAGATTTCCCTGAAACGCAGACTTGGCCCCTTGAAGCCTCCCCTCCCCGCCCATCACCGCACGTGAATTCTCTCAGCCACTTGTTGCCTTCACACCCGTTTCTGCGGAGGTCGGAGATTTGCGGGCGGCGGCGATTTGAACGCCGCAAGAGAAGTGCGCAGTGCCTGTTGGGTTCGCATCAGGAATATCTGCCCGCTTGAAACTGGATTGGCGCGCTTGGCTGCAAGCCAACGCCGAGCCCCGACAATGTGTTTTGGAGGGCGAGGCGAGTGCCAAGCCAGGCTTCAAGGAGGGATAACAGACATTCAGCGAACTCAACAGGCACTGCGCACTTCTATTGCCAAAATCAACAAGTCAGCCCCGCAAACGCCAACCCAAAGAAACAGATTGAAGGCAACAAAAAAGGCACCCGAGGGTGCCTTTGAGTCAGCCCATTGTCCCGGGCTGAAGGATCCACCTAAGTGGAGAGTGTACTTACTTGCTGTAGGCTGTTTCACCGTGTGAGGTGATGTCCAGACCTTCACGCTCGGCTTCTTCGCTTACACGCAGACCGATAATCAGATCAACCAGTTTGAATGCAATCACTGAAACCACTGCTGACCATACGATTGTGATAACCACGGCCTTAGCCTGGATCAACACTTGGCTGGCGATGGAATAGTCACCAGCAGCAATCATGGGCCACGGTTGTCCAGTCAGCCACTGCGGATGGGCCACCCAGGTTTGGCGAGTTGAACACGCCTGTCAACAGAGCACCCAAGATACCGCCTACGCCGTGAACGCCGAACACGTCCAGAGAGTCGTCAGCACCCAGCAGCTTCTTCAGACCGGAAACACCCCACAAGCAGATGAAACCTGCCAGCAGACCGATCACGATTGCACCAGCGATACCCACGTTGCCTGCTGCTGGCGTTACTGCCACCAGACCAGCAACAGCACCGGATGCCGCACCCAACATGGAAGCCTTGCCTTTCAGCAGCGCTTCACCGATACACCAGGCCATCACAGCAGCTGCGGTTGCAATCAGGGTGTTTGCGAAGGCCAAGGCAGCGTAGCCGTTGGCTTCCAGAGCAGAACCTGCGTTGAAACCGAACCAGCCCACCCACAGAAGGGACGCACCAACCATGGTCAATGTCAGGCTGTGTGGAGTCATTGCTTCTTTGCCGTAACCAACACGCTTGCCGATCATGTATGCACCCACCAAACCAGCAACAGCGGCGTTGATGTGAACTACAGTACCGCCAGCGAAGTCCAGGGCACCCAATTGCCAGATGTAGCCAGCTTTGCTGGTCATCTCGGCTGCCACTTCGGCGCTTGAGTAAGCATCAGGACCCATCCAGAACCACACCATGTGTGCTACTGGGATGTAGCTGAATGTGAACCACAGCACCATGAACAACAGAACTGCGCCAAACTTGATACGCTCGGCAAACGCGCCCACGATCAGTGCACAAGTGATACCGGCAAATGTAGCCTGGAATGCAGCAAATACGATTTCAGGGATGTATACACCCTTGCTGAACGTTGCAGCGTTTGCAAATGTACCAGCAGCGTTGTCCCAGATACCGTTCAAGAGCACGCGGTCAAATCCACCGATGAATGCGTTGCCTTCTGTAAAGGCCAAGCTGTAGCCGTAAACAAACCACAGCACCACAATCATGGAGAATGTCACCATGACTTGCATCAACACGGACAACATGTTCTTGGAGCGAACCAAACCGCCGTAGAACAGGGCCAAGCCTGGCACTGTCATCATGATGACCAGTAGTGTAGCAACCATCATCCAGGCAGTATCGCCTTTGTCAGGAACGGGTACTGCAGCGGGCGCAGCTTCTTCTGCAGGCGCAGCTTCAGCGGCCATTGGGGCTTCGGCAGCAGGGGCTGCCTCAGGGGCAACAGTTGCGTCGCCAACAGGGGTTGTTACAACGGCTTCGGTGGCAGGTGCTGCAGGCGTTTCTTGCGCAAACACACCAGGGCTGGCAACACTGAAACTCAGTGCGGCGGCCGCTAGCCAGACAGTCAGAAGTTTCTTCATGATTTCCTCACTTCTCTCTGGTTAAAGGGCGTCTTTACCGGTTTCGCCTGTGCGAATACGGGTAACACTCAACAAATCAAACACGAAAATCTTGCCATCGCCTATCTTGCCGGTTTTGGCAGCCGCTTCAATGGCTTCACAGGCCTGATCAACCAGGCTGTCATCCACTGCTGCTTCAATTTTCACTTTGGGCAAAAAGTCGACTACATATTCGGCGCCACGGTACAACTCAGTGTGACCCTTCTGGCGACCAAAACCTTTCACTTCGGTAACCGTAATGCCTTGCACGCCAATGGCAGACAGCGCTTCACGGACTTCATCGAGTTTGAAAGGCTTAATGACTGCTGTGATTAGCTTCATTACGCACTCCTGAATTAAGTTTGAAGAGGGTATAAAACAGCGCCCTCTTCAGAGCGCTGTCTGTATTCAATTTAGAACTTGGCGCTGAAAGTTACGACCAAAGAACCGTCGGTGATGTCATCGTTATTGAAAATAGCTTGTGCATCGTTGTCGGTTTCGATGTAGGCAGCAGTTACTGAATACTTAGGGCTTAGTGCATAAGTCGCAGCCAAGCTGTAATCGGCATATGTATCAACGCCACCAACGCCAGTGCGAAGGTTTGGCAGGTCTTTGTCAAAGCTGGTGATGCCGTAGTGAGCAGTCAAAGACAATGAGTCTGACAAAGGCAAGGTGTAACCCAAATCTAGGTAAGTGGAACCGCCTAGATCAGTACTACCGTTTGCAGCTGTGAACGCGAAGTAGTCGTCAGATACAGCATAGGACAGCTTGGCGTATGCATTGGCGTATGACAACTTGCCATAAACTTCCAATGTGTCAGCATCAGGTCCATTCACTGCTGGAGAAAAACCTTCATAAAAGTAGTACAGGGCACCGACGTCGTAGCCGATACCGTTTGCAAACGAACCAGCATAGCCACCGTAGAAGTCCATTTCCAGGCCAGAGCTTCCTGCACCCAGGTTGTTGATGTTGGAGTTCCAGTTACCAACATAGAAGCCGTTGCTGAAAGCAGCATCGAAACCACCCTGGAATGCCGGACCAGCGTTGGTCTGGGAAATACCACGGAATTTGTAATCTGTGGTGATGTTTGCGTTCGCTGTTGTTGTTACTTCAACAGCTTGTGCAGTAGAAACAGCACCGAATGTGGTTGCGGCGATTGCAGCGACGAGTACTAATTTTTTCATCTCACTCTCCTAAAAATAGATGAATGCCGTAAAGTTTTTTTGGCAAGGCTCTATTAGCGAGAAGCGTGCCAGCAAGCTACCTGTCAGTAAATTCGCGATAAATCCCCCTTTTTCGGGCACAATAAGCATTCGATTTTTTGAATTTTCTGTCATCGCACTGTTTTGGTGCACCGTTTTGGTGCGATGCGATACCACTCTTCCGGGGGAAATTTTGGCCACCAGTCCATTTGATGCAGTTCAATCGAAAATCAGTGAACTTTTGAACGCGAAAGGTTTGCAAACCCTTGAAAATCCAGTGACTCAGCTGATTCGCCAAAGCCTTCAGGATATGGAATTCGTCAGTCTGGAAGACTTCGAGATCCAGCGAGAGGTCTTGAACCGGTTGCGCGAAAAGGTACATGCACTGGAATTGCGCGTGGCAGAGCTGGAAAAGAAAGCCTGATCAATAAGACTTTCTGCCAGCCAGGCCGGGTGACACCAGGCTGGGCACCCGTTTGCCTTTAAAGGTACGGAGGGGATAATCGTTGGGGTTTGACCTCCCGCAAACACTCCCATGCCCCTAGCCACACTCCAAAGCCTGACGTTTGTCGGTGTTCGCCCTATTCCTGTACAAATTGAAGTTCACTTGTCTGCGGGGCTACCCTCATTCGCTTTGGTTGGCCTGCCCGATGCGGAAATTCGGGAATCCAAGGAAAGGGTTCGGTCGGCCCTGTTGAACAGTGGCTTTGAATTTCCCAGCCAACGCATCACAGTCAACCTTGCTCCTGCGGACTTGCCCAAGGGCAGCGCCGCATTTGACCTCGCGGTGGCTTTGGGCATTGCCGCAGCATCGGGTCAGTTGGCCAAGGCCGAACTGCAAGACTGGGTGTTTGCCGGAGAGCTTTCCCTGTCTGGCGCATTGACTGGTGTGCGAAGCCCCTTCGCACTCGCCGTGGCAGCCCGCAAACAGGCGCAACAGCGCAATCGCCCCCTGAAACTGATGATGCCCAAAGCACAGGCCGCTGTGTCCGCAACAGTGCCTGACATTGCGGTGTACGGTGCTGTGTCCTTGTTTGAAGCAGCAGCGCACCTTGTAGGCCATGGCACGCCAATGACACAGGAACAGCCAGGCTGCCCAACCACCGCCACAGGGCAGGCTCTCGACATGGCTGAGGTCATCGGCCACCAAACAGCCAAGCACGCTTTGCTTGCAGCAGCTGCCGGACAACACCACATCCGCCTGGTCGGCCCACCCGGCAGCGGAAAGTCCATGCTAGCGCAACGGATTGGCGGTCTTCTGCCTGCGCTGCCCTTTGAAGACTCACTGGATATCTCAGCCATTCGCAGCCTCAAGGGTGAGGGCGATTCATTCAGTCAGGCGAGGCCATTCAGGAATCCACACCCGAGCAGTTCTATGGCCGCACTGATAGGCGGAGGTAATCCGCCCGCACCCGGCGAAATAACCTTGGCACACCAAGGCATTCTGTTCACAGATGAGGTGCTGGAATTTGACCGGCGCTGCCTTGAATCCTTGCGCGAGCCACTGGAAACAGGGCGAGTCAACATTTCCCGCTCCGGACACCAATCCACCTTTCCAGCCCGCTTTTTATGGGTGTGCGCCCACAACCCATGCCCTTGCGGTTGGCTGGGCCACCCAGTCAAGGAATGCCGCTGCACGCCAGAGCAGGTTCGCCGCTACCAGGCCAAACTGTCAGGCCCCTTGGCCGACAGGCTGGACATTTCAATCGACGTACAACCAGTCGAACATCAAGCCTTGTTACAAGGGTCGCAAGGTGAACACGAATCCGGAAGCAGCGCCGCGCTGCTAACGCAGGTTCTGAAAGCGAGAGAAGTTCAGCTGAACAGACAAGGTTGCCTGAATGGTGAAATGACACCGGGCCAAATCAGCATGCACTGCAAACCCGAACACTCCGCCGAACAGTTGTTACTCAGTTACGCGCAAAAAAACCACCTGTCTGCCCGTGCATTGCACCGAATTTGCCGGGTTGCCCGCACTTTGGCTGATCTGGATGACGCAGCGAATATTCAAAAGAAACAGGTAGCCACCGCCATTCAGTACCGGAAATCACTGAACCTGCCCACGATACCCAATCAAGTGGCGCTGAACGGAATCAAATGACTGGTTTTGCGGCCTGGGCGGGCATACCAAAGCCAACTGCCCAGTTGCATCAACCACAAAAACGCCAATGACAGGCGCATGGCGTCAGTGCTGCTCAGCCCCATGCCGGTGAATGCATCAATGCCCAAGCCGATACCCCACTGTATGCTGAAGGCACCCACAAAAATGAGCAGGTTCAAGGCCGTACTGGATCGACCTGTCAGCTTCTTGGGGAAAGGTTTGTTGCAGGTGGCGTAGGTCATGATGCCGGATGAAATAAGAAAAGCATGGACCAACCAGCCCCACACACTTGAATCACTGCCCTGAACAATTTGCACCGCAAAAAGAATCAAGGACAAGCCCATGCCGATCAGCATGATCTGGTCCTCATCCCCCCCGGCTTTTGAGATGCGGCGTGTCATGAAACCCAATGCCAAATATCCCAGCATCAACACGGCAGATATCCAGAACATGTTTTGCGCGGCCTGCGAATTGCTCAAACCAACCACATTGGTAAACCAGGGCCCCACCCACAAGCCATGAAAGGCCATGAAACCACCCTGGGTGATCATGGCCAATGGCGCCACACGCCAGAAATGCGGGTGAGCATAAATGGCACGGTAACCCTGCGCCATGTCGCCAACAGACTGGGCTTTCTGGGGTTTAAACAGTGCAGGCAGCGCAAACCACAAAGCAAGCCCCGCCAATACACACAGCACAGCGGCCAATCCAAAAACCCCGCGCCAACCCAGCAGCGGCAGGGCAGCTTCAACGGGAGTGGTCACGGTGAGCGCGCCCAGAGAACCTGCAACCAACATCCACGACGACAGGCTGGCTTGAAGATGTGGTCTGAAGTACAGGGAATAGGCTTTGACAGCTGCCATCAGGCAAGCAGACACCCCCACACCGATCAAGGCGCGTCCCAACCAAAGCACGCTGTAACTGTCAGCCACAGCAAACAACAAGGCGCCCAGGGCAGCAAAGCCAATCAACACCGCCTCGACACGGCGGGGGCCGTATCGGTCCAGCATGACCCCGACCGGAAGCTGCATGAGCGCGAAAGACAAAAAATAAGCCGATGCCAAAAATCCCAATTGTCCCGCAGACAAACCCAATTCAGCCACCAAGGGCTGGGCGATTACCGCATTGATGGCGCGAAAAGCATAGGACATGATGTAGGCCGCAGCAAAAATCACGAACATGCGGACGGCCAGGGAGCCACTGACATAAGTGTGCTCTACGCCATCAGGCCCCACTTCACGGGAAACATGGTCCGGGTTAAAACGCATTACATGCCCAAAAGCGAAAACCCGCCCAACCAGGAAGTCAATACCTCGGGCGCGGGCCGCTGGCCTGGCCCCATCAACAACACCTCATACAAAGTACCTTGATGTTCAAAAAATCGTGCATGGGCGAAAGCAACACTGCCATCTGGCAACTTGCCACTCAGAGACATTTCCTGAACTGGTTTGCCAAGCCATTGAATGGACACAAGCTCGGGCTTTTCAGCCGCAATATTATTCGCCACGGCAAGCGCCAATGCATCACGCAAGGCAATTCCCTGGCCCTCCAGGTTTCCCTGCAAAGGCACGGTACCCACAGCGAAATACATGCCTTGCACCTGCGCGGCTTGCAAAGTCAACGGAACCTGCAGACCAATCAAATCCATTGTCCGTGTAACCTGTGCGGGTTTGTCCGGAAATGTGGCCGTGTATCCCAGGTCGGCATTGGGCACAGTGCGCCAGTTGAATTGCGGAGAACACGCGACAAGTGCCCACATCGCGAACAAGGCAATAAAAACGGCACGGCTTTGGGCAAGGATTGAATTCATGAGACGCTTTGAAGCGAGAATTATGCAAGTGCACCATTGTAGGTGCTCTTCAAAAAGATCAACAGCAGTAATAACCAGAGTGTGAGCAGAATGGGTATTGTCAAATTCAAGTCCAAGGCCGCCGGTGACATCGTTATGTTCAAAACGAACGCCGCTCAAATATTCAAAATTATCGGAATCGATTCAAGCGAGCGAGGCGTCATTGAACCCCAAGACCTGGCGCATGCTCATGCCCAGTTGGTGGCAGCCATCAACACCGAACGCATGGCCAAGGCAGAGAACCCGATCGATGAAGACGAACTGGACGACGAAGAAAAGATTGCGTTGAAAAACCACGTCAGCCTTGAACAGCGTGCCTACACGTTCTTGAAAATGCTGGAAGAAGCGCAGAAGAAAAATGTAGATGTACACTGGGGCTTTTAAGCCCCAGTTGACGGTCAAGCGTTGACTGTATCTCGCCGACGCACTGGGCCAGCGATGGCCTCGACCTGCATTTGGGTCTTTTTGCCCACGCCAATCAGAAAGCCCAGTTCGGCGACCACAAACAATGGCCCAATGGCCAAACCGATCAAGTCATCGACAAATGCGGGTTTGCGACCCTCGTAATAATGACCAATGAACTGGATCACCCAACCCACCACAAACACACCCACGCCTGCACTCAGCCACAACACCGTGCTAACCGTCGCGAAATGTCCGGCGGTCAGTAACAAGGCGCCGTGGATCAGGAACATGGCCAAGCCATAGGTCAGGCTGAGCTTGAAGTAAAAAAGGCTGGACAACAAAAATACAAGCAGCGCAGGTGTCACAGCAATGCCGGCCACATCAACAGAAACTCGCGACAACAAAATCAGGACGGACAACACGATGATCGGCACACCGATGAAATGGGTGGCGATGTTTCTCGGGTCACGGTGGTAGGTGGCGTAAGTAGCCAACTGCTCGACCAAGGTTTTCATGGATTGCGCTCCAGCGATACTTTTGTATCTTGTTTGTGATTTTAGGACTGTATGGTTACAAATCAACCGTCGAAAGTCTGTCAATTGCCTGACATTTGATGCTAATTTACAAAAAGAGGCAGACACACCCACAATAAATCGATGCAAATACACAATATTCACCAAATACTGGCACGCGGACGCTGGTTCGCCAACTTGCCCGGCAATCTGCAACAGGCACTGCTCAAACACGGCACTGTCCGGCAGTTTCGAAGTGGTGAACGACTGTTTTCCCGCGGAGACTGTACCGACGGGATTTACGGCATGTTGAACGGAACGGTTCAAATTGTTGGAGCCAACAAACACGGGGCTGACGACCGGCACGTCATTTTGACACTGATTGATTCGCCAGACTGGTTTGGCGAAATCTGCCTGTTTGACCGCCAACCCCGCACTCACGACGCCCTGGCTGACGGACCCGTCACAGTATTCCACGTGCGGCAAAACCTGCTGGATCAATTGACCGCAGAAAACCCCTTGTTCTGGCGGGAATTCGGCCTGTTGCTGACCCAGAAAGTAAGACTTATTTTCGGAGCCATTGAAGATGCCGCGTTGCTGCCCACGCACATGCGCCTGGCGCGACGACTGCTGCAGATGGCCGAAGGCTATGGCATCCGGTCTGACAGCAACACTGTCAGCGCCCGAACACTGCATGTATCGCAGGAGAAACTTTCTGCCATGTTGTCAATTTCAAGACAAACCGTGAACCAGATGCTCAAGGAACTGGAACATGAAGGTTTATTACAACTGGGGCGGGGAAATATTGAAATTCTGGACTTGGAAAGGTTGAAGCAAAAAGCACAACTGAGTTAGTTGCATCCAAATCACATCCGTTTGTGTTTAACTTTCTGTCACCTTTTGGGTTGGCATGGATTTTGGAATCACAGATAGAGGGAAGCAATAATGAAATTCAAGAAAAATTTTGTAGCGCTGGCATTATCCACCTTGGTATTGGGCGGTTGTTTTCTGGATGATGACAACACACCGCTGAGTGCTGGCGACGTATTCGTTTTGACCTCGAACGGTCAACTGGCCTCATTCAACAGAACCGAACCGAGCGTTGTTCGCACTTCAGTGCAAATTTCCGGCGTGTTGAGCGGTGATACCTTGCTGGGCATGGATTTCCGACCACGCGACGGGCAACTGTATGCCATCGCACGAACCACACCAGGCAACGGTGGCCGCTTGTACACTATCAATACCACAACAGGTGTAGCAACGGCAGGTGCGGCACTCATCCCCGCAACAACGCCCACCATCAATGGCGCGTTTACTACCCTCGACCCGGCTGCAACATCATTTGCTGTGGACTTTAACCCGGTACCCGATGCATTGCGCGTGATCAGCGATACCGGTCAAAACTTGAGAATTTTTGTGGCTGCGGCGACTGGCCGAATCGCTGGTGAAACGTTTGTCGACGGCACCACCAACACTTCAGCACCAACAGCAGACATTTCCGGTGCTGCATACACAAACTCGTTTGATGGCACCACCAGCACTCGCTTGCTCAACATTGACACCGCAGGCGACAACCTCACGTTTCAGAACCCACCCAATGATGGTACACAGGTTGTAGCTGCACCTTTGGGCGTGAACGCCACCGGCACGGCTGGCTTCGACATTGATCCCCGCAACAACCGCGGCTACGCTTTGTTGAATGTAGGCGGCAGCGTGGTATTTCACACTATTGCAATTCCAGACTCCACTGCCACCCTTCCAGTGGCGGGTCCAGCAGCTGTTGCGGTGGGCAGCGTGAATATTTCAGGAGTTGTGGGCATGGCACTTGCGCCAGCAACAGCCCCTGTTGCCGTTGCTCTGGATGGCAACACGGCAGGTGCCCAGCGTTTGTTGAAGTTCGGCATTCGTACACCCAACACAGCAACCGCCACCAACGTGACCGGACTGCCCTCGGGCGAACGCCTGCTCTCGATCGACTTCCGCCCAAGCAATGGCCGCCTGTATGGTCTCACCAGTGCGGGCAAAATTTTCACGATCAACCCCGACACAGGCGCTGCTACCCTGGGTTCAACGCTTAGTGTGGCCACAGAAATTGTGAATGGCTTGGCGGCTGGCAAGAACTACGCCATCGATTTCAACCCGGCAGCCGATGCTCTGCGCATAGTCAGCTCGGGTGATGGGGACAATGTGTCGAAAAACTATCGCATTGCCGGTGCCAACCTGGAAAGCAGCGGCACTACAACGACCGATACCAACCTGACGCTGGCTGGCGTGGGTACTGGATTTGGTATTGCACAGATTGCTTACGCCAACAGCTTTGCAAATCCGGCCCCTACTACAACCCGTATGTTTGATATCGACGCAGACAACAATCGCTTGCTGCAGCAAGTACCACCTAACGATGGCACTTTGACGGTAATCGGCGCCACTGGCACTGCATTTAATGACTACGGTGGCTTCGATATTTCAGGTGGCGACAACGGCATGGTACTTATGGCCAACCGCGTGGGTGCTATGGGTGCTTTCAGCCTGTTCACAGCGAACTTGGGAACAGGTGCTACAACAGCAGCAGGTGTAGCCAGCGGCACTTCAGAAATTGGTTCTGGCGCTACATTGAGCACGGACATCCGCTCACTTTCAGTCAAGTTTTAAATCTAGGTACTCCATAAAAAAAACCCCGGTTCAAAAGACCGGGGTTTTTTTATTCACGTCTGCAAAAAAGCATCGCTTTACTTCAACGCCACCGCTGTACCGATAAACATGATCGGCCCGGTAGGCCGGTTTACCAGTGGGGACCCGTCCTTGGGCTCCAGAGTCACCTCAAACAATTGTTGCTCAACCAACGTGGGCAGCATGTCGGCAGGCAGTTCAAGTGGCTTGCCCAGTTCCATCAAGCCCAGTGAGGTAGGGCCGGAATCGGTAGGGGCCTTCGTCCACAACTGCAACGACTTTCCCATGTTGGCCGGGTTGCCTTCAATCGGCAAACCGCCAATTTGATACACCCGAATGGTGTCGTTCTGGCGTGCTTCCACCAGCCACTCGGTGGACTTGTCCGGGCTTTTCATCACGGCCACATAACGGGGGCCAGAATTCAATTGCTGGCTTGCACCCAACAACTGAACACCCAGAACCACCACAGCGGCGCTGGCAGCCACGGCCCACCCCTTCCACAACCATGCGAAAGTTGAAGCAACCGCATTTGGCGCGGACACTGAAGAGTTAACCGATCGGTTCACTCTGGCCCACACTTCGGGGCTCACCGGCGCCTGTTCAAGCTTTCTGGACATGGCGGCGAAATGGTCCGTCCATTTGCTTACTTCCAGTGCCAAATCAGGTTCCTGATTCAAACGGCGCTCAAACTCCTGTCGCTCGGCGCCTGTCATCACGCCGAGCACGTACTCGCCAGCCTCGATGATCCTGGCTTCTGACTGCGACTCTGTCATGACAAACACTCCTTTAATTTCAACAACCCGCGGCGTATCCAGCTTTTGACGCTGCCCAAGGGCGAATCCAACCGCTTTGCAATTTGTTCGTGTGTGTACCCATCCACAAAAGCCAACACAATGGCATTGCGCTTTGTTTCATCCAGCTTGCCAAGGCAGGCACTCAACTTATCGGCCTCTTGGGCCAACTCTTGATTGTCTGTCGTGGACATTTCCGGTACATCATGGTCTTCGGAAGACACTTCCATCATGCGCTTACGCACTGAATTCAGGGCTTGATTGCGCACCACCGTGTAAACCCAACCGCGGGCAGAACCCAAGGCGGGCGAGTAAAGTCGGGAACGATTCCAAACCTTCACCATCGCGTCGTGCAACACTTCTTCAGCCAATTCTCGCCGTTTCACGATTCGATAGGCCACGGCGAACAGCCAGCGGCTGTCACGGGCATAGATAGCCTGCAAAGCAAACTTTTCTCCGCGCGCGCAGGCAAGAAGCGCCGCCTCGTAATCAAAGTCGTCCGGTTCTGATGTATTTTTTTCGGTCACGATAACACTACACTGGGTTGAAACAGACAGATGCAGGTGGGCAGAACAATTTCAGGTCCCACCCATGCAGGTTATATCAACGGCTCAATGCCATTAATCCTCAAGCAAGGCGCGCAGCATCCAGGCTGTTTTCTCGTGAACGTCCATGCGCTGGGTGAGAAGATCCGCTGAAGGCAGGTCATCACCATCTTCAATCACAGGAAAAATTTCACGGGCTGTGCGGGCGATTGCTTCATGTCCCTTGGCCAGGATTTCAACCATTTCCATGGCCTTGGGTGGCGTAGCCGGTGCATCTTTCAAGGTACTCAATTTTGAGAAGGCTGCGTAAGAACCCGGGGCGTGAAAACCCAGAGCACGAATGCGCTCAGCGATTGGGTCTACCGCATTCCACATCTCAGTGTATTGGCCCATGAACATGGTGTGCAATGTATTGAACATCTTGCCAGTCACGTTCCAGTGAAAATTGTGCGTGGTCAGGTAAAGCGTATAAGTTTCTGCCAGCAACCGGCTCAAGCCTTGGGCGATCGCTGCACGCTTGGCGTCAGGAATACCAATATTGATGGAAGGCATGTCAGGCTTCTTGCTGGATGTTCTGGATTTCACGCTGGTTTTCGCAGCTGTTTTTGCCATGGAATACTCTCCGTTATTAATTGAATAGATTATTGACTGAACGGGTTGGAAATAGTTGCCACACCATTGATGTGCACCGAACCCAGATACAGTTTGCCATTAAAGGGCGTCACCTGCGTCACATAGTAAAAGTAGCCGCCCGCCTTTTCTGCTTGCAGATTGGCAATCACGGTGCCTTTCGGGCTTAGTGCAATGGCCATGGCATACGGTTTGATCGGAAACTGGACGTGGTTCAACAATTTTGCCATGGCTTTGCGAATACCTGGCTTGTCAGCCAAAGAATCCAGCAAAGGGTCGCGCAGGCTGGGAATTGCGACCCAGTAATTGCCATCGCTGTCTGTTCGAATGTTGTCTGGAAAGCCGGGAAGGCCTTCGGCGAAAGTGTCGCTTTGGCCTGTCTTCTCGCCTCGCAACCAGTAACGGGTGATTTTGTAGTCCGCAGTTTCGTTCACCAGAACATACTCACCACCTTTTGATATTGTGACACCGTTGGCAAATTGCAAACCGCTGAGTAATGTTTTGGTCTCTCCAGTTTGAAAATCGTAGCGTAACAGGCGGCCATTGCCTGCATGTTCCAGCACGTCAAGCACATAGCTGTTCAAATCAAATTTGCTGGAGGCATCCGAAAAATAGGCGTATCGCCCGTCGGCGCTCACAGCCACATCGTCTACAAACTTGAACGGCAAACCTTCGGACTCCACCGCCAGCACACTGACCTCGCCTTGCAGCGTCACCTTCAACAAGCCCTTGATCGCATCGGCCACCACCAGAAACCCTTCGGGATGAAAAACCAAACCCAAAGGCCGCCCCCGCGTGTTGGCAATCAAGTCAAAAGGCGTGGTCTGCAAGCTTTCCTGAACCTGCATCTTCTCAGGGTTGAAGCGCACAATTTCACCGGTGTTCATGCCGGTGTACAGCAAGCCATCAGGCCCCACTGCAATCGATTCAGGTTGCAACAGGTTGTAAGTGCCAAACACCTGGGCATCGTCCAGCAAAGTGTTTCTGGCATACGGCCCAGAATCCATGCTGGGCATGGGTGGTGCAACCCAGCTGACCGGCTCGGCCGGGGTGGAATCAAACACCACCACACCGCAAACCAGCGCAACTGGCAACAATACAACCGCAATCAAAACTTTACCCAAAGCACGCATGTTGTTGACACCTTCTGTTTTCCGATAGCATGGATGATATCGGAGGAAACAATCCGGGCACTCAAAAAATCAGGAGACAGGTTGTGAATTTTGAACCCAGCGCCAAGGCGCAAGACTTTGTAAAGCGCGTTCGCGCCTTCATGAAAACCGAGATAGCGCCCATTGAAGCGGCTTACTGGGACAAAATCGAGGCCCAATGCAATGGCCGCGAATGGAAGCACTGGCGCATCCCCCCGGAAATGGAAGCCCTGAAAAGCAAGGCCCGCGAAGCGGGATTGTGGAACATGTTTCTGCCCGACAACAAGCTGGGCGCAGGCCTGAGCACGATGGAATATGCCCTGGTGGCCGAGGAAACAGGCCGCAGCCTCATGGCCCCAGAGGTGTTCAACTGCAACGCCCCCGACACCGGCAACATGGAAGTGCTCTGGAAATACGGCAGCGATGCGCAAAAAAAGGAATGGCTGGAACCCTTGCTGGCCGGTGAAATTCGCTCCGTGTTCTGCATGACAGAACCTGATGTGGCCAGCAGCGACGCCACCAACATGCAAGCCACCGCCACGCTGGAAGGCGATGAGGTGGTCATCAGCGGGACCAAGTGGTGGAGCAGCGGCATCGGCGACCCTCGCGCGAAAATTGCCATTGTCATGGCGCGAACCGAGAACCCCGACCTGGATCGGCACCACCAGCACACCATGGTACTGGTGCCCTTGAATACACCGGGAGTGACCATCAAGCGCATGCTGCCCGTGTTTGGCACTCACGATGAACCACATGGCCATGGCGAGGTGGAATTCAACAATGTGCGTGTGCCGCTGGGCAATGTCATTGCCGGTTTGGGCAAAGGCTTCGAAATCGCACAAGGTCGCTTGGGGCCTGGCCGAATTCACCACTGCATGCGCTGCATTGGGGCCGCAGAAGAATCACTGGACCTGATGATCAAACGCGGCATTTCCCGCGTTGCCTTTGGCAAACCGCTGATCAACCTGGGCGGTAACCGCGAACGGGTGGCCGAGGCCCGCCTGGCGATAGACCAGGCCCGCTTGCTGACCTTGTACGCTGCATGGAAACTTGACCAACTGGGCGCGCTCGGCGCCATGACAGAGATTGCGGCCATCAAGGTGGTGGCGCCCAATGTGCTGGAACAGGTGGTGGACATGGCCATTCAAATGCACGGTGGTGCGGGTGTGAGCCGCGACACGCCATTGTCCGGGTTTTACATCCAGGCACGAAGCCTGCGCCTGGCCGACGGGCCGGATGAAGTGCACAAAGGCGTGATTGCCCGCATCGAGATGATGAAGAGGGGATTCAAATAATGGTCGACGCTGTGAAACAAGTCATTGATTCCGGCAGCGCAGTTCGAAAAGGCGAGGAACTGGACACGCAAGCAGTCACCGCGTGGCTTCGCACACAGGGTCTGGCACTGAGCGACACACCGGAATTGACCCAGTTTTCTGGCGGTGCGTCCAACTGGACTTACCGCTTGAAATACCCGGAAGCAGACCTGATATTGCGCCGCCCCCCCAAGGGCACCAAGGCCAAGGGGGCGCATGACATGGGCCGCGAATACCGGATTCAAAGCCTGCTGAAGCCCGTGTACCCCCATGTGCCAAGGATGGTGGGCCACTGTGCCGATGAATCAGTGATTGGCAGCGAGTTTTATGTGATGGAGCGCATTGAAGGCATTATTCCTCGCAAGCACATGCCGCGCGGCATGGCCTTGAGCAAGGACGAAGCCCGAGAGTTGAGCACTAATTTCCTGGACCGCCTGATTGAACTGCATCAAATCGATATTTACAGCAGCGGGCTGGACGTGTTGAGCAAAGGCAGTGGTTACACGCGCCGCCAACTCGATGGCTGGAATCAGCGCTATGACAAAGTACGCACCTGGAATGTCAGCTCGTTCAATTCAGTGCGCAAGTGGCTGGATGCAAACTGCCCGGACGATGTGAAGCTTTGCATGATCCACAACGACTGGCGGCTGGACAACGTGGTGCTAAACCCAAACAACCCCACCGAGATTATTGGCACGCTGGACTGGGAGCTGTCTACGGTCGGCGACCCCCTGATGGATCTGGGCAGCGTGATCACCTACTGGGTGCAGGGCGACGACAACTTTTTCATGAAGATGCTGCAACGACAACCTTCCAGCCTGCCCGGCATGCTGACCCGCAAAGAAATGGTGAAGTACTACCTAGAAAAAACCGGCCTGCACACCGACAACTGGACTTTCTACGAGGTGTTCGGTTTGTTCCGTATTGCGGTGATTGCGCAGCAGATTTATTACCGCTACTACTACCGTCAAACCCGCAACCCAGCCTTTAAAAACTTCTGGATCATGGTGAACTACGTCAACTGGCGCTGCAAATCCCTGATCAAGCAATCAGGCCGCCAAGGGTAAAAGCATGGGCACCATTTACCTGGTTCGTCACGGTCAAGCCAGTTTTGACAGTGCGGATTACGATAACTTGTCGGCCCTTGGCCAACTGCAGGCGGCGCAACTTGGCGCGTGGTTCAGGGCGCGCAAAATTCGCCTGCATGGCTTTTTCAGCGGCAGCATGAACAGGCATTTGCAAACTGCACAGGCCTTTGCCAGCACCTATGGCGTTCACCAGGAACCTGTTCAACACGCCGGTCTGAACGAGTATGACCATGAAGCCATTTTGCAGGCCCTGATTGGCCAGTTCGATGACTCAGATGTTTTTGAAAAACAGGTGATGAGCAACGCCGACCCGCGCAAGGCTTTTCAGCAAATTTTTGAAAAAGCGATTGCGCGGTGGGTCAGTGGTGAACATGATGAGGACTACCCTGAAAGCTGGCGCTCCTTTAAAACCCGCGTCATGAGCGGTCTGGGTTCGGTCACTGCGCGAGCAATGCAACTGAAACAGGGCACAGGCTCGGCCAATGTAGTGGTATTTACTTCGGGTGGGCCAATTACAGCCATTGTTCAAAACCTGCTGCAACTGCCCGATGCCAATGCCTTCCTGATGAACTGGATGATCACCAATTGCAGTGTCAGCAAACTGCTGTTCGGCCAGCGTGGCGTCAGCCTGGCCAGCTTCAACGAACAAGCCCACTTCGAGGGTGAAATTGCGGGTGTACTGGCTGACCAGGCCGGTGGGCTGGAAGCATTTGCCACCAAACCCAATGGCCTGATTTCCTATCGCTGAGTCAACAACAAGATTTACTGCGCTTTTCTGATTTCAGTCACGGTGTAATTCGAGCCTTCCTGCTTCACATTGAACTTCACCTTGTCGCCTTCATTCAAGCCTTCCAGCATGGCTTTGTCGGCGACACCAAACACCATGGTCATGGGCGGCATTTCAACACTCTTGATTTCACCATGCTTAACAGTGATCTTGCCGGTGCTCTTGTTGATCTTGCGAATTTCCCCTTCGGCAAGTTCCGTTTGGCGGGTCACTTGAGCTTTGGGTTTGTTCGTGTGCTCGTGACCACCAACGTGCACCGTATGGTCGTTGGCATAAGCGGCACTTGCACTCAACAAGAGCAAGGCAATCGCACTTGATTTCAATACATTTTTCATGGTTTTACTCCTTCAAAAATTATTTGGCTGTTACGGTGATTGTACCCACCATGCCCGCCTGAAAATGACCTGCCATCAAACAGGCAAATTCAAATTCACCCGCCTTGTTGAACAGCCACACAATTTCGCCAGCTTTGCCTGGGGCCACATGCGCCATGTACGGCTCGTCGTGTTCCATGCCCGGAAACTTCAGCATCAACTCGGCATGCCTGGCATTCTCGGCAGGTGTTCCAATCACAAATTCATGCAGCAAAGCACCCGTGTTGCGGACCACAAAACGAATGGTTTCACCTTCTCGTACTTCCATCCTGCCCGGCTTGAATCGCATGTCGTCACCCATGCTGACATCAATGGTGCGAACTACCTTTGAAGCATGACCCGCAATGCCCCAGGCAGTTTGTTCCTTCACCACTGGCGCCGTATTCCCTTTCTTCTCGCCGTGAGCGAACGCAATATTGCCCATATAGCCCATTAACGCAACACAGGCCAAAACAATTCCAGAAAACTTCAACATTGACACTCCTTGACTCAAATTAGTTTCAATGTCCCGCATGACCCGTTGGCTTGCGTACCTTCAATTCGATGTGGGGCTGCTGCTTTTGCGCCAGTTTCATGCTCGGTTGGCCGGCACCGCTACTGCGCGCAGGCTTGGCCAGTTCACCCGTAAACTCATAGGCAATAGTGCCCTCGGGGTGTTTGTACCAGCCAGGGTCTGAATAATCACCAGGCTTTTGATCCTTGCGCACCTTCAGCATGCTGAACATGCCACCCATTTCAACCGAACCAAACGGTCCTTCCCCCGTCATCATGGGCAGAGTATTGTCGGGCAAGGGCATTTGCATTTCCGACATGTCGGCCATGCCGCGCTCACCCATCACCATGTAATCAGGTATCAGCTTGGTGATTTTTTTCGTCATGCCACGATGATCAACACCAATCATCGTGGGCACATCGTGGCCCATGGCATTCATGGTGTGGTGGCTTTTGTGGCAATGAAATGCCCAGTCGCCCTCTTCACTCGCAATGAATTCCATTTGCCGCATTTGCCCCACCGCAATGTCCACGGTCACTTCGGGCCATCGGCCTGCCTTGGGTGTAGGCCCGCCGTCTGTGCCGGTCACTTCAAACTCGTGGCCATGAATGTGAATGGGGTGATTGGTCATGGTCAGGTTGCCCACGCGAAGTCGAACCCGATCATTTTTGCGTGCCACCAAGGGCGAAATACCCGGAAACAGGCGGCTGTTCCAGGTCCACAAATTGAAGTCGAGCATGGTCATGATTTTCGGTGTGTAGGCACCTGGATCAATGTCATAGGCGTTGAGCAAAAAGCAGTAATCGCGATCCACATCACTGATCAGCGGGTGCTTGTTTTTCGGGTGCGTCACCCAGAACCCCATCATGCCCATGGCCATTTGCACCATTTCATCAGCATGCGGGTGGTACATGAAGGTGCCGGGCCTGCGGGCCTCAAATTCATACACAAAAGTTTTTCCGGCAGGAATACCAGGCTGGTTCAAGCCCGTCACCCCATCCATTCCATTGGGCAAACGCTGGCCATGCCAGTGCACGCTGGTGTGCTCGGGCAACTTGTTGGTCACAAAAATACGCACGCGGTCGCCTTCCACTACTTCAATAGTGGGGCCGGGGCTTTGGCCGTTGTAACCCCACAGGTGGGCGGTCATGCCGGGTGCCATTTCACGCAACACGGGTTCAGCCACCAGGTGGAATTCCTTCACACCCTGATTCATCCGCCAAGGCAAGGTCCAGCCATTGAGGGTCACCACCGGGTTGTAAGGCCGCCCTGTGTTGGGCACCAGAGGGGGCATGGTGTCCGGCGAAGTTTGTAAAACCGGTTCGGGCAAGGCGCTCATCGCCACTTTGCTCACGCTTGCGGCAGCCACTGCACCGCCTGTCAGTGCTGCTGCTTTAAAAAAATCTCGTCTGGAAGTCATATTTAAAATCCTTTTGTCTGTGCCATGGCTCAATGGCCACCGCCGGCGTTGCCGCCAGCATTTGCTGCCGCACCGCTGACCGACACCGTCATGGGCTTGCCCACCACGGTGGCTTGCAAGGCCGCATCGGCCCGCCAGAAATCAGCTTGGGCGTTGATGGCTTGAACAACCGTATTCACCTGGTCGCGACTGTCTGCCAACAGTTCAAACACCCCAATGAACATACCGTTGTAACGCAGCAGGTTTTCATCGGCGATGGTTTGCTTCAGTGGCAAGATTTCATCGCGGTAATGGCGTGCAATGTCGTAGGTGGTGCGGTAAGCCGAGTAGCTTTCCCGCAGGGTGGATTGCGCATTTCGTAGGGTGGCTTCAAGCCGGTTGGCCGCAGCCAGGGTATTGGCATTCATGGCGTCGCGTTTCATGCCGCCCCAGTCAAAAATCGGCAGGGCCAATTCAATCTCATACCCTTTTTTGTTGCTGCGCTCGCCCGTGTCGTTTTCAAAATCAGTGTCGTAACGCACACCCGCTTCAATGTCCAGAAAGCTGGCTATATTGCCCAACCCCTGCGATTTGACGCTGGCCTCAAAACCCTGTTTGGCCATGCGCACATCCAGGCGGTCTTCACCCCGCTTGGCCACCTCAGAAGGGGCCTTTGGTGCTTCAGGCAAATCGGGCAGGCGCTCGGGCAGCTTCAATTGTGCTGCCTGCTCACTGCTCAAACCCAGCATGCGAACCAGGGCCTCGCGGCTGCTGGTTGCCTTGTGCCGGGTGGCAGCCAAATTCACGGCCGCATCGGCATAAAAGCTGTGCTGGCGTGCACGCTGCAAGCGGGTAAAATTGCCCACTTCCTGCATGCGCCGGGCCAGCTCAGCGCTGGTCTGCGCACTTTCAAACACCTGCTGCGCGTAGGTATGCGCCTGTTGGGCAGCCACTGCGTCAACCCAGGCCTGGCGAACCTGCGTCACCTGATCGACCACGTTGCCGGTCAACTGCAATTGCGCCCGGTCAATTTGCGTGCGGGCAATGCCTTGCCGGGCCGGAAAGCTTAGCAAGTCAAGCAGACCAAAACTGAGCAAACGGCCAAGCTCCAGCTCATCCCTGATGCGCAAACGCTCGAACGCAAACACCGGGTTGTGGATGCGGCCGCCCTGTGCAGCCAGGGCTGCTTGCGCCCAACTCTCGGCCAGTACGGTTTGAAACTGCGGGCTGTGGGTCAGCATTAGTTCCACCGCTGCAGGCTGGCTCAAGGGTTCTTTTAATATGTCACTGGCCTTGGCTGCCATGGCCTGGCGCTGCGCATCAGTTTGAACAAGGCTTAATTGGCCCTTGGTAAAACCATTCAATTCCTGATTGGTCTGCTCGATCGACTCGTTGATGTTCACCGTGGCACAACCCGCGAGCAAAAGCACCGCCAAGGCAATGGATGTTTTTTGAACAGCAGGGGCGGTGTTCATCGCACACCTCCATTCTTCTGTTGAACGGGCATTTCTTCTTTTGGCTGAGCCGGGCTTTCGCTGTTTTCATAAGGCTCGCGGGCGTAGACACGCCAGCCACCAATTTCATCAACCAATTCATTCATTGTGGGCCAGTTTTGAATTTCAAGGTCCGAATAGGCCTGGTAGCCCTCAAAAGCCGATTGATATTCAAGTGTTTGCGCTGCTGTGTCGCTGTGGACAGGCCATGCCAAACCCCACAAGGCCAGCGCGACTAGGTAATGGAGCTTCATAAATCCTCGCAATCATTCAATACAAAGGGCAAGCGCAGTGGTTCATCCACCCCTTGCCCGCGAATCAGATGGCGAGTAACTTTGGCGGTCGGTCTATTCGACGCGTGTCGGCCGAATAAGGAAGCTGGGAGGAAGAAACGGGGTGAATGGTGTCGTGCTGCACCACATCAAAACTGATCTGAGACATTGAAACCAAAACCACCGCGCAGGTGGGTGCGCAATTGCAGCAACCGTGGAGCGACTTCATCAGTTTTTTGGATGAATCCGAACTGGTGTGCTCACTGGCGGCGCTGGTGTGCATGCTGTGGTCCATGCCGCTGTGCTCCACCACGTGGGCTGAGCCGGCGGCACCGCTGACCTGTGTCGAAGCCTTGCCCTGCAAGTGGCATGCAAACATGGTGGCCTGCGCCATGCCTTGAACAGGCAACGCACACAACATCATCCACAGTAGAACGGTTTTGACCACTTTTGTCATAGATCGCAACATAGCACCTGTACATCGACTCGGCAAGCCGGGAAAGGTTGCATTCCATCCGCAAGCTAACTCAGCGCACCTAGTCTTTTCAACTGCTTGACCAACAATGCGCGCACTACCCTGGCTTGTAAACCACGAGGCTGGGTCAGATCCATTCGCGCCAGGTAAAGCGTGGCCGCCGCGGGCGGTTTGCCAGCCATCAGGGTGCTCAACAACAACTTCCATTTGGGTGTGGTGGCGGCTTGGGCTTTCACCCGGCTCAAGGCTTGGGCAAGCACCCACTCTTGCTCCGTGAAGTCGCACCCCAGGGGAAAGGCGGGCAACAAGCCTTGTTGCTCCAACGCAGTCAACCGGGCAGCAAGGTTGTCGGGGGTGTTGTGTCGAAATGCCTCGGGAATTTGATAATCCGATTCGATCTTGCCTGCTTCCTGGGCTTGTTTCAACAGCGCAGCCTGAAAGCGGGAATCTGCGACTTCAATCAGCGCTTTAGCCACATCAGAGTCCGACTTACCACGCAAGTCGGCGATGCCGTATTCGGTCACCACAATGTCGCGCAGGTGCCGGGGTATGGTGCAATGGCCGTAATTGAACACAATATTGCTGCTGGCCTTGCCACCGGTTTCGTTCTCGCGCACGGAACGAATCATCAAGATACTGCGCGCCGTGGGCAACTGGTGCGCCATGGCGACAAAATTATACTGCCCGCCAACGCCGGAAATAACCCGGCCATCGGCCAAACCATCGGACACCACCGCCCCACCCAGTGTGGCCACGATGCCGGTGTTGATAAACCGGGCATGCATGCGCTGCGCACTGTACAAGCCGTGGTTCAAATCGAGTTGATTCACATGCTCAACGCCCAGCATGTGAATGGCATCGCGCTCGGCTTGTGGCATGTTCTTCAACGCGGAATACATGGCGCTTGGGCCCAGGAAAAAACCGGCATGCAGTACGGTGCCACCCTTCAGTTTCGCGCCTGCGCCATTGCTGGCCAACCCCTGCTCAGCCAAAGCCTGCCTGGCCTGCGGGTCAGCTAAATTGGCCAATACCCGTTGGCCGGTGGGCAACACCAGCCAAACCCCATCGAGCAACACCTGGTCGTTTAGCAAGCCATGGCGCTTGAATGCTGCAAGGTCGACAGGCGTGATTTCCCGCATTCCCAGTTCCGCCAGGTCGTCGAATACAGCCGGGGTCAGCGCGCCTGGGTCAAGCCTGCCCTGGTTGACAAGTTGCTGCAAAGCCCAGTGATCGTAAACCTTGCGCTTCAATACCCCAACCTGCATCAGGTGCAAAAAGCCATCTACAAACATTTCCGTTGCACCGTACAGGCCCGAATCAAAAGCGGCTTTGCCACCTGTTTGTTCAGCCAGTGCGTGGCCAGCGCTTGTCCAGTGAAGCGCCTTCAACACTTTTTGATAATCCGGATTGGCCGTGTGCCGCAAGCCCAAGGCATGCACCACTGCGTCGCCCAAAGCGCCGATGCCCACCTGCAAGGTACCACCATCGCGAACCAGCGCACTGGCATAAAACCCCAAGGCATAGTCCACCAGCCCCACCGGCAATTTCGGCGTGGAAAACAGGGTGGTGCTGTACCGGGGGTGGTCCACCACCAAATCGAATTCCTCGCAAGGTACCAGGGCGCTGTGGCCCATGTAGGGCAGGTGCTGATTCACCACACCCACCACCAGGTGGGCGCGACCACTTTCCTGCAACATGCGCACCAGTTCAATTGACGTATCCGGATTACAACTCAGGGAATAGTGTGTGGCCTCGTCTTTTTCAGGCTTGCAAACCGCCTGCATGGCCAGGTTGCAGCCCAAGTGAAAAATATCCCGCGCGGCTGTAGTGTAGTTGGTGCTGACATAATTTTGCTGGGCAATTGTGTTGCTCAGGCGGCTGCCCGGTTTGAAGAAAAACTCCTGCAGCTTCACATTGGCGGGCAATTTTCCCTGCGTGGCATCGACGGCATACAACAGGTCTGGGCAGTCGCCCCACACACGGTCCACAAAAGGTTTTAGAAATGCAGCTTCAATGGCAGTGCCGCCCACGGGCTTTTCAAGTGACAAGGCGGTGAGGATCGTCAATTCAATCGATGGATCGGCTTTGGCTCGACCGTACAGGGCGTTGATCAGTTCAGGCGGCTTGCCCAGGCCCAAGGGCAAACCCACCCGAATCTGCTTGCCAAGCCGCTGAAGAATTTCGTCCACGCACAGTTCAACATGGTCCAAAACCAGGGGTTTGTGTGTGGGCATGAATTCTCGCAACGGTTAAGTGGTCATTAAGCAGCCACCTTCATGTTCGCTGCGATGGCGCTGGCTGTCATGGCGGCCGGGGACTTGTTCAGGTAGTCCTGAGCCAATTTACTCGAGCCTTCTTTGACTGGGTCATACCAGGGGCTGAAGTACGGCAACTGTTGCAACACCAACCACAAGGGGTTGGGCAACAGGCCCTTGCGGGAATCCTTGAACCACTCAATCCACATCCAAGGTTTGTACACGGCGGGCTTTTTCTTTGCAAACCGAGGGTCCTGCCCCGCAATATTGGCTGCGCCGTCCACCCACAAACCGATGATCATCGGCACCACGACCGCGGCCAGGTAATAGCGTGACAAATAATCGCCGCCCAGGTGTTTGTAAAGGTCGAAAGCCACACTGCGGTGCTCTACTTCTTCTGCACCGTGCCAGCGAATCAGGTCGAGCAGCACCTCGTCGGCATTCAACTTGTCCCAAGTCTTGTTTTCGAGCACATACATGCCCAACACACAGGTCATGTGCTCGATGGTGGCCACCAGTCCCAAACGGGTCAGCAACCAGCGGTGCTCCAGCCAAGCGGGCACCTTTCGGCCGAAGGGGTTGTCGTCCAGCACCACGTCAAACAGCCACTTCATGAGCTTCTGGTTGCGCTCGGTCTTGATTCCCCGTGCAGCCAGGTATTCTTCGGTGGCCGAGGCATGACCGCGCGCGTGCATGGCTTCCTGCTTGATAAAGCCCCGCACATCTTCTTTCAGCTTTTCATCGGTCACCAGGGGTAGCGCCTTGTTGTACAGGCGACAGAACCAGAATTCGCCGGCAGGCAAAATCAGGTTGATTTCATTGATGAAATAGCTTGAAAAAGGCTCGTTGGGTATCCAGTCCAGGGGTGTTTCCGACCAATCAAACTTCACATTGCGTTGCTTTAAAGGAATGTCAGTATTGGACGCAGGGCGTGATTGTTTCTGCGCTGAGCGCAAGCCTTTCAGAACGTTCATTTCAGTCTCCACCAGCGCCATCGGCAGGCGCCTTTGCTGGTTGTTATTCATGACATTCTTCAATGTCATTGTTATTTTTTTGATATTAGCTCCAAAAACCAAGCGATGCATAAAAATTTGCTTGAGGCATCACACTAAAACTGTGAATTCAAGTTGAACCAATATGCGTACTTGTTTACTTAATTAAGGAGAAACCCGTAAAACAACTTGACCGGCGAGAATTATCATGTGCGAAACCGTCTCCGGAGCAGCGGCTCACCCCCACCCAGCTGCCACAGAAGAATCAGTACAACATCCAGGCCCAGCCGATGCGCAAGGCGCCCAGAACTGGCTTGAAGAGGCTGGAAAAATCAAACCCCCTCCCATTGCTGCCCCTCAGGAACAATGGCTGGACTACTCTGAAAACGTTGCAAAAGCCGCAAACCTACCTGCTGGCTTGGTCACAGAGATGATTCAATCCAAAGGAGCTGCCAATGCCTCTGGCTCACATGCCGCGGGCGATGGCACCGGAGAGCAGGTTTATGGACCACTCTCCGTACACGGAGGGCTGCTGGAAGGCGGAGTCTACGGTGAAACTTCACACGCCCTGAAAGACTCTGCAGGCAAAGCACTAACGGCGGAAGCCATGAGTGACCCCGCAAAAGCGATTACCGCGGGGGTTCAACACCTGAAGCAGTTGGTTGATCTTTACGAGGGCGATACCACCAAAGCACTGAACCATTATGAAACTGGTGATGCCACCAACAGCGAGCACCCCTTGAAAAGCTGGTGTGATGGTTCCACCTGCCCGGATGATACTGAGGCCCATGCTGCCACGCATGGCGCAGAGGCAAGCAAGCCAGTGCTCAAAATGCGAACGGATGAAGCAGAGAGTGCTGGAGTCAGTACGGCAGCGGCTAGCGCTGGGCATGGTGGTCACGGCGGAAGCACCGTCACAGAATCTGCAACGGCAACAGCAGGTGGACATGGCGGTCACGGCGGTGGTGCCACAGAAACCGCAACAGCAACAGCAGGTGGACATGGCGGTCACAGCGGTGGTGCCACAGAAACCGCAACAGCAACAGCGGGTGGACATGGTGGTCCGGGCGGAGGCACCATTACAGAATCTGCAACGGCAGCAGCAGGTGGACATGGTGGTCACGGCGGTGGTGCCACAGAAACCGCAACCGCAATAGAAACAGCAGGTGGACATGGTGGTCACGGCGGTGCCACAGAAACCGCAACCGCAATAGAAACAGCGGGTGGGCATGGAGGTCATGGAGGTGGTGGTGCCACAGAAACCGCAACGGCGGCAGCGGGTGGGCATGGAGGTGGTGTACACGCACAACAGGGTAGTGCTCCTAAACATGGACTGACTGGTCTTGGCACTGACAGGTCACTGGGTGAATACATCACGCCTGACTCCCATGGGCCTAGCCAGCACATCGGCGAAAGTCATGGCCTGGGTTTTCTGATGCACCGCCCTACACATGATGCGGCAATGGAGACCGTTTTCGGGAGCCCCGCCAGCGAAGTGATCTCATCCATACAGTCCACACTGGAAAAAACGGGCACCTACCTGAACAACAAACCAGATACAGAAAAAATCAAGGGCGCTTACCTGACCGGCAACATGTTGATGAAGCAGGCCATGCTTCCTGCAGGTTCATTTGGCTCGGAAAAAGAGGCGGGCGCGGTATATGCCCAAGCCAAGCTCAAAGCCATCGATGGAGATGTAGCCGGCCTTAAAAGCCTGATCGCATCGAACGGCGGTGATACGTTTGGCCTGACCGACGACCAGTTATTGAATGTGTGGGCCACCAATGAACACAACAACCTGCACGGCATTCTTGATGCAGGAAGCACAATTGGGCAGTCTATCCACATGACCTCGCTGAATGATGGTGCGAAAGATAAAACTGCCAAAGGTACTTTGGGTGGCTACAATGACAAGGGCGCTTACCCTCAGTGGGGTTGGTTTGAAGATGCCAAAAGTGTGACAACTCTGTTTGGAGTACAGGCCCGTCAGGGTCAGGCAGCCTGATCAGGCTGCCCGCTCAAGGCACACTGTAAAAACGTGCCAATATCCATATTCAAACCAATCAAGACCCCGCTGACAGCGGGGTCTTCTCTGCACTAAACCCGCCCCCCAAGGCGCGGATCATCGCCAACGTTGCACCTTGCTGGCTTTGCCAGGCTGAAGCCCAGCTTAGCTGCGCGTTCAACAGGTTGCGCTGGGCATCCAGCAACTCGAGCTGGTTGGCCACACCGTTGTCCAGCCGAAGCTGTGCAAGACGCACCACTTGGGTCAAGGTTTGAACCTGTTCCTGACGAGCCTGCAAACGCTCTCGCGCCTCACGCTGGGCCACAATGGCGTCGTAAATTTCCTGGAATGCAGCGCGAACACTGGCCTCGTATTGCAACACGGCCTGGTTGCGGCGAGCTACAGCCGCATCGCGTTCATCAAACAAGCGACCGGCCTGGAAAATCGGTTGGGTAATCTGCGTCTGGAAGCTCCACACGCGGGCTGGGCCACTGAACAGATTGCTCAAGTCGGCACTTTCACGCCCACCAAAGGCACTCAAGCCAATTGAGGGGAAAAATGCTTTGCGTGCTGCTTCCAGGTTGGCTTCACCAGCCAGCAACTGCTGTTCAGCAGCGGCCAGGTCAGGCCTGCGCAGTAACAGTTCTGAAGGTGTGTCTTCCGGCAAGATAAACAGCTTGGTTAATTGCAGGTTATCCACAGCCAAGGCAGGCAACACAGGCGCGTTGCCACCCACCACCACGGCCAATGCGTTTTGCGCGCGGGCTAGTTGTTCACGCGTATCGGGCAATTGCGCACGCACAGTCAGCAGTTCGGCTTCAGTTTGGCGCAGTTGAAGTTCATTGCTCAAGCCCACGTCGTAACGTTGCTTGGCCAGTTTGTAGGCAGAATCACGGCTTTCAAGAGTTTGCTCCAGTACCTTGACCTGAAGGCCCAAAACACGCACTTGGGTGTAGAGCGAAGCCGCTGTGGCTGCGACACTCAAGCGTGCGCCTCGCACGTTGTAACCCTGCTGCATGAAGCTGGCACTGGCTGCGTCTTTCAGCGCCCCCACACGACCCCACAAGTCAAGTTCCCAAGTGGCTCCAAAACCAAACTGATTGCTTTGATACACATTTTGCCCACCGAATACAGGCACATTACCGGCTTGGGAAGGCCGGTTACGACCGGTTGTGAACTGGCCAAAAATGGAGGGCCATTGTTGTGACTTGGCAATACCCAACACGGCACCTGCTTCGTTCAGGCGTTCATTGGCCAGCCGCACGTCCGTGTTGTTTTTCAAGGCTTGTTCAACCACCGCATTCAAACCGGGGTCACCAAGCAAAAGCCACCAGGCTTCATTCTGGATGTTGTTCATGCCAACACCCTTGACGTTTTCGGGCAAAGCCACTTCGGTGGATTGCTCAGGCTTGCCGGTGAACTTTTCCTGCAAGGGAATTCCAGAGGCGCAGCCTGTCAAGGCCAGCGCCAAACCCAGCGCAAGGGCTTTTTTTGGAAAGGCTTTATACATGCTCGCCTCCTTTGTTGTGTGTAGATTGATTGGATGAATCATTTGCTTCCTCTTCATCGTCATGGTGTCGGCCACCTTTTTCACCTCTGTCAATCAGGCGGTAAAACAGGGGCACGAAGAAAATGGCCAGCAATGTGGCGGCTGTCATGCCACCCATCACACCAGTACCCACGGCAGCGCGCGCGCCGGCACCAGCTCCACTGGAAAACGCCAGCGGGACAACCCCCAGAATAAACGCAAACGAGGTCATCAAAATGGGGCGGAACCGCAAACGGGCTGCTTCAAGGGAGGCGTCCAGTGCCGACATGCCTTCCTCGCGCTTTAACACGGCAAACTCCACGATCAAAATCGCATTCTTGGCAGCCAGGCCCAACAAGGTCACCAAACCGATCTGGAAATAAACGTCATTGGTCATGTCGCGCATCCACACGGCAAGCAGCGCACCAAAAATACCGAAGGGCATGGCCAGCAACACCGAGAACGGCAGTGTCCACTTCTCATACTGTGCGGCCAGAATCAGGAACACCATCAATGCGCCCAAAATGAGCGCGAAGCTGGACGAACCGGCGGAACGCTTTTCCTGGAAAGAAGCGCCGGAGAAGTCGTAGCTGAAATCGGCTGGAAGCACTTCGGCTGCAATGTCTTCAATGGCTTGAATGGCCTCACCAGAACTGACACCGGGTGCGCCACTGCCCAACAGTTTCACTGCAGGTAGATTGTTGAAACGCTCCAAAGTTTCCGGGCCTTGTGAAAATTCCACTTTTGCAAAGGCAGAAATCGGGATCATCTCGCCCTTGTTTGAGCGCACATACATGTTGCCAATATCGGTCGGGCTTTTGCGGTACTGCGCATCGGCTGACATCAATACCTGCCAAGTGCGGCCAAACTTGTTGAAGTCGTTCACATAGTAGGTACCCATGCTGGCAGACAAGGTGTCAAACACCTCGTTCACATTCACACCCATGGCGCGTGCACGTTCACGGTCTACGTCCACGTACAACTGCGGGGTGCCGGGGCGCCACAGGGTTTGAACACCCGCCAGGCGGGGGTCTTTGTTGGCCTTGGCCATGAAGTCGTTCATGACTTTACCCAGCGCAGCAGATCCACCCTCACCCCGGTTTTGAATATAAAACTCGAAACCGCCCGCATTGCCCAAACCAAAAATGGGGGGCGGTGCAAAAGCCAGCACAAGTCCTTCCTGAACCCCCGCCGTTCGGCCAAACAATTCACCCACCAGGTCTTTGGTCACGGCTTCACGGTCGTCCCAGTGGCGTTGAGTCACAAACAACGTAGCTGCGCTGTTTTTAAAGCTGCCGCCCAGAAAGTCCAGGCCCGTGAAGGCAACGGAGTATTCATTGGCCGGGTTGGCGGCCACGGCATCCACGACTTGGGCTACTACCTTGTCGGTGCGCTGCAAGGTGGCACCATCGGGCAAAAACACAGCAGCAATGAAATAGCCTTGGTCTTCATCGGGTACCAGTGAACCGGGTGTGGCCTTGAACAAGCCCGCGGTCACAATCAACATCACCAAAAACAGGCCAATACCAATCGCGGGGCGCAGGCTGATGAACTTCACGCCGCCCACATAGCGGGTGGTTACGCGTGCAAACCAGTTGTTGAATGCAGTGAAGAACTTGCCCGGCTTTTTGTGTTCGTGCTTGAGCAACAGCACGCACAAGGCAGGCGTCATGGTCAACGCGACCACGCCGGAAACAATCACGGCGATTGAAATGGTGATGGCAAACTGGCGGTACAGCTCGCCGGTCAAACCACCCAGAAAACCAATGGGGATGAACACCGCTGACAGCACCAGCACAATGGCAATCACCGGCCCGGTGACTTCTTCCATGGCTTTGATGGCGGCTTTTCGGGCACTCAAGCCCTCTTCGTGCATGATGCGTTCGACGTTTTCAAGCACCACAATGGCGTCGTCCACCACAATACCAATGGCCAAAACCATGCCAAACAGGGTCAGGGTGTTGATGGAATAACCCAACATGTACAAGCCTGCAAAGGCGCCCAGCAGGGACACAGGCACGGCCAAAATCGGGATCAACGTGGCGCGCCAGTTTTGCAGAAATACGTACACCACGATGAACACGAGAATCATCGCCTCAACCAGGGTTTTAACCACTTCGCGAATGGACACCTCTACAAACCGCGTGGTGTCATAGGGCACGGCATAGTCCAGCCCTTCCGGGAAGTCGGCTGAAATTTCATCCATGGTGGTCTTGACGGTTTGCGCCACATCCAGTGCGTTGGCACCCGGCTGCAGAAACACACCAACCAAGGTGGCGGGCTTGCCGTTGATTCGACCATTGAAGTCGTAGTCTTTCGAACCCAATTCGACCCGGGCCACGTCTTTCAGGCGCAATGATGACCCATCTGCATTCACGCGAAGCAGGATGTTTTCAAATTCTTCCGGTTCGCTCAAACGGCCTTGGGCAGTCACGGTATATACCAGTTCCTGGCCGTTGTTGTTCGGCGACTGCCCCACCTTGCCTGCTGCAAACTGGGCATTCTGTTCGTTCAATGCAGCCGCAATGTCGCCTGCAGTCAGTTTCAGCTGGGCCATGCGGTCGGGCTTGATCCAGATGCGCATGGCGTAGTCTTTCGCACCGAAAATCTGCACGTTGGTAGTGCCTGGAATCCGCTTGATGCGGTCCAGCACGTTCAAGGTGACGTAGTTGGAGGTGTAAAAGTCGTCAAACCGGCCGTCTTCGGAATAAAAGGCCAATACCTGCAAGAACGATGAAGAACCCTTGTTGACGGTCACACCCTGCCTGCGCACTTCCTGCGGCAGGATGTTTTCAACCTGTTTTACTCGGTTGTTCACGTTCAGGGCGGCCTGGTCGGGGTCGGTGCCAATCTCGAACGTCACCATGATTTCAACCACGCCACTGCTGGCCGAGGTTGAGCTCATGTACATCATGTCCTCAACACCGTTGATGGCGTTCTCGATCGGAGCGGCCACCGTGCTGGCGATCACTTCCGCCGAGGCACCAGGGTAAACAGCACGTACCTGCACCACGGGTGGTGCAATTTCTGGATACTGGGCAATGGGCAAGCCACGCATGGCGGCCAAACCGGCCAGCATGATGAAAATCGACAGCACGGCCGCAAACACAGGCCGGTCGATAAAGAATTTCGAAAACATGGTCTGGCCTCTTACTGCTTGGTTTCAGTTGCTTCAGGTGTGGCTGCGGGTTGCGCAGGCGCCTGCTGGGCTTGTGCTGCATCGCCGGCAATAACCGGTTTTACCGGTGTACCGGGGGGCGCTTTCATGAAGCCGTCGGTAATCACCTTGTCGCCATTGGCCAGACCTTTTGTGACAACCCACTGGTCGCCTTTCCACTGGGCCACTTCAACCGGGCGCGGGGCCACTGTGTTTTCCGGGCTGACGGTCATTACCACTTTGCCACCCGCCGGATTTTCCAGCACGGCACGCTGCGGTAACAGCACCGCGTCTTTTTGCACGGCACCACTGATGCGCACCCGCACAAACTGGCCCGGGCTCAGCACTTCCTTGTCATTGGCCAACACAGCCCTTGCGTCCACAGTGCCCGTGGCAGGGTTCACCCGCACATCCTTGAAGCCCAGCTTCGCTTTCAAGCCCATGGGCTCGCCATCGGCTCCCAGCACTTCAACCACCATGTCGCCATTGGGCAAGCTGACTGCCCCGCTGGCCACGCCTTTGCGCAGTTGCTCGTGGTCTTTTTCAGGAATGCCGAAGTTCACATACACCTGGTCCACCTGGGTGACGGTGGTCAACAATTCGGACGGACCCGACACGAAGCTGCCCTCGGAATACTGTGAGCGGCTCGCAAAACCATTCACGGGTGACTGAACCCGCGCGTATTCCAGGTTCAAGCGGGCTGTGCGAACTGCCGCACTGGCCACTTGCTGATCAGCCTTGGCCACTTCAAAGGCAGACTGCGCAGCGTCTAGCTCAGACTGAGAAACAGCCTTGCTTTCAGCCAGTGGCATGACGCGTTTGTAGTCGCGCTCGGCTTGGGCTGTGCGTACTTTGGCTGAATTTTCATCGGCCAAAGCGCGCGTCAAAGCAGTTTGATAGGGTGCATTATCAAGGCTGTACAGTGACTGGCCTTTTTTCACGCGCCCTCCCTCTTCAAACATGCGGCGCTCGATAATACCGGCCACACGGGCGCGGATTTCAACCTCGCGAAGACCGGCAATTTGTGCGGGGTACTCGTAAACCAGGTCCAACTGCTCGGTTTTCACCTCCACCACCGGCACAGGTGCGGGCTGACCACCAGCAGGTCCGCCGGGCGCTTGCGCGTCTGCACCTGAACCACAGCCCAAGAGCAAAGTCGTGGACAATACAGTCACCAACAAGGCCGGGAAAAAGGTCACCCCAGCGAATGATCGGCTATAGGGGGAGGCTTGGGTTTGTTTTGAATTCAATGAGTTGCTGTACATGGTGCGTGCCGTGTTATAACCCTTGCGGGAATTTTTCGGGTTGATTTAATGACCGAGAAGTCAGATAATACATACATGCATGAGTGTATGTAAATAATTTTTTCAATTGGGCGACGGCAATTGTGGTGAGAAAAACCAAGGAAGAAGCACTGGAAACACGCAACCTGATTCTGGATACAGCCGAAGCTGTTTTTTCAGAAAAGGGTGTATCCAGGACCACGCTGAACGACATTGCCCGCGCCGCCAACCTGACTCGGGGTGCCATTTACTGGCACTTCAAGAACAAGGCTGACCTATTTGACGCCATGTTGCAACGGGTCATTCTGCCCATGGATGAATTCATCGCCACGCCCGACCTGCATCCTGAACAACAACCCCTGGCGTATCTGCGCACCCGTTCCATGCACGTGGTGAGGACCCTGGCAGAAAACCCGCGCATTCAACGTGTGTTTGACATCGTGATGCACAAAACCGAAATGGTGGACGACATGTTGCCCATCCGCGACAGGCACCTTGAAACAATCCAGGGGTGCCTGCACACCATAGAGACAGACTTTCAAGCTGCGATTGACAAGGGGGAACTACCCGCCGCTACCAACGCCCGAATGGCAGCAATTGGCTTGCATTCACTGATCGATGGCCTGTTCGCCAATTATGTGCTTAGCCCGAACCTGTTTGATTTGATGGAACAGGCTGAATTCACCATCGACAATTATTTAGACGGCCTGGCCAACCGCTGCTAGATTTTCGAACCCGTTTTTACACCCGGCCAGTGACTGGAATGCCTGTTCCGTTGATGTCGCGGGCAGCATTTGACAACAGAAAAGCGATAACACCGGCCAAGGATTCTGGCGATACCCAGTCAGCCGGGTCTGAATCGGGCATGGCCTCCCGGTTGGCGGGTGTATCCAGAATGCTGGGCAGGACCGCGTTGGCGCGAATGCCCAAGTGCTTGTTCTCGGCGGCCAAGGCCTCAGTCAAGCGCAATACAGCCGATTTGGCCGCAGCATACGCACCCATGCCCTCAAGCGCCTTGCCTGCCGCTGCAGCACCGATGTTCACAATCACGCCGCTTTGCTGGTCTTGAAACTGGGGCAAGATGGCTTGGCACATGTTCACCGTGGTTTGAACATTCATGGCGAATTGCAGGTTCCAGGTGTCCAGGCTGCTCTCGGCTTGTCGTTCCCACACAAAACCACCCGCGATGTTGACCACCGCATCAATTTGACCAAAGTATTCCCAAGCCTGGTTCACCACCTCCTGGGCATGTTCCGGCAAGGTCAAGTCCACATTGCCAATCGACACAGCATCGCTTTCACCTTCCCAATCGGGTTGGTTCAGGTCAACCAACAACAAACGATAACCCAAGCTGCCCAAGTGGGTGGCCACGGCCTGCCCCAGGTTACCCGCCGCACCGGTGATGATGGCCACTGGACTACTGTTCATGTGAATTGACTCCTCGCGTTGAATTGTGCATTTCCCTCTATTTTGACATGCCAATGCGATCATTCGACGCCCAGGCCCCGTTCGAATACCCCCTTTGTGGGCAACGCATTGGGGCAATCCTGAAACCGATCCACGCGGCCGTTGAACTGACATCACCAAAATTTTTCCGGGGTATGTCATGTGGAACGGTTTGTTTTTCGGTTTGGTCAGCCTGTTCACACCGCAGGCCAGCTTGCCCGATGTGGCAGCGGTTCAAGCGGAAGTTCATCAATTCTCAAAGGTTTATGCGATCAACACTGAGCGCATTCATGTGCGTGAAAGCACGATGAAGAACCCATCTCCTTTCCTGACCAATAGCGGCATCAAGGCCTGCGTGCTGCACATCAACCAGAACAACGATGCAAAACGGGTGTGGTCCCATTTCCTGAACGCAGGGGAGGAAGGCCTGGAGCCTGCCTTTCTAGCTTTTACTTCAGGCCATGAACTGACCCATTGCCTGATGTCGGAGCCCGGTAAACGGCAGGCAACCCGCAAAGCACTGGAAGCACAACTGGGTTTGAAATTCAAAAACAATGTTCACTTTGAGGAAACCCTGGCCGACCTGGTTGGGCTGGCCTACGTGGCTAGAGTTGCGCCTGAGTTCTACGACATGGTGAAGGCCCACATCAAAGCCATTCGAACCGACTTTTCCAGCCGAGACCCCGAACACAACAGCAGCCAAGCCATTCATGCCGACCACATTGCCTGGGTGGATGCCTTGTTAGAGAAACCGGGGCAAAACAAGCTCGAACTCCATGCCGACGGGCTGCCGCTGCCTGGCAGTCAAGGTGCCACCGTGGTTCTCAATGGACTTTCTGGCAATGGCAAGGCCCAGCCCGTGCCCAGCCTTTGAGCCGTGCTTGAAAAAAGGCGTGAACAGTTTTCCCATTAACTCTGCAGGCACGCCAGGCCCGTCATCCAGCACCTGAATGCACAGAGCCCCTTGTGTGCTCTGCCGGGCCACCACTTCAATCTTGCCACCATCCGGCGTGTGCTTCACGGCATTGCGAATGAGATTGTCAAAGGCACGCTGCAACACCTCCGGCTCGCAAGGCATGGCCCAGCTGTCAAGCAGCTCCTGAAATTCAATGTGTTTGTTTTGTTGCTGTGCCTCGAACCGGGCGTCTTCCACCACAGCACCCAGCAATTCAATCACGTTGTGGGTGGCGCGGGCAGAATGGGTGGATTGGGTCGATTCCAGCCGGGACAAGTTCAGCAACTCACCAATCAGGTGGTCCAAGCGCTCGGCCTCTGTTTCAATTCGGCTCAGGCTGTTGTCCAGCTGGGCCGGATTCTGTCGCGCAAGCCCCACCGCCAGGTTCAACCGGGCCAAAGGTGATCTCAATTCATGCGACACATCGTGCAACAAGGCTTTTTGTTGCTCAATCCGCGCCTCAATTTCGGAAGCCATCAAGTCAAAACCACTGAGCAACTCACCCATTTCATCGGTACGTTGTCGCCCTGACCTGGATATTCGAATGCCAAGCCTGCCCTTGCCAGCCTCGCGAAATGCATTCTTGAGGGTATTCAATGGCTTGCTGAATGTGTACGCCAACACGCCTGCAAACAAAAGGCTGGCCAGCAATGCGGCAAACAGGCCCGCGCCGGGAAAGGGTGGCAAGGGCGGTTGCAGGGCATCTCGATGGCGCCGTCCTTCGCCCCGTGTGCCCTCGCCCCGCAGCCCTTCCCCACGCCCTTCAAGCTGTTTGGCATGCTCATCTGAAGGTTCCACGCCTGGCTCTGCTGGTTTTCGAGGTCGGGGAATAAAGAGTATCCACTGTGACTGGTCTTTCGCAGTCACCTTCAATATTCCCGGTTCGGCTTGTTCCAGACCTGCAAACAAGGCATTGACGCGCGGGCGAATATTTTCTGGAATTTCACGCCCAAGAATATCTGAGCCGCCCTGCGAGACGGCAAAAACCGGCACGGCGTTACCTGTCCGCAAGCGATTGCGCTCAAGAAGGTCTTGCAGGGCCAGCGGGCCTTTGCCTTCCAGCACCTCCTGCATGGTTTCCAGCATGAATTGTGTACGGGGCCCTTCGGCAATGTCGCTGCTGGCAGGCTTTTCCCGCATCAGATAAAGAGCACTGCCCGTGGCCAGCGCCGCAGCGATCAGGCACAACCAGAAACCGAAGAAGAACTTCCAGAATAATTTGCCCATGGGGTCAATCCAGGCTCAACTGGTAGCCCTGACCGCGAATGGTGTGCAAGGTCAATGGCAACTTTTCACTGTGCAAGCCCAGTTTGTTGCGCAGGCTGCTCAAGTGCACATCAATGCTGCGGTCAAAACGCGCAAGGGGGCGACCCAACCCTTGCTCACTCAGCATGGCTTTGCTCACCACTTGCCCAGCATGACTTGCCAGCACTTCCAGCAAATTGAATTCAGCACTGGTCAATTCCACCTCCTGCCCATGAAGCAACACTTTCCGTTTGGCGGGCTGGACTTCGAGAGGACCAAGGTTCAAAGCATCTTTGGGGTTCTTGCCTGAATCATTGGCCCGTCGCAAAATGGCCCGCACCCGGGCCACGATCTCGCGGGGCAGGCAGGGCTTGGGCACGTAATCATCGGCACCCAGCTCCAAACCCACAATGCGGTCGATATTGTCACCGCGTGCGGTCAACATCAACACCGGGGTGTTGTACTGCAGACGAATCTGCTTGAGTGTTTCCAGTCCGTTTTGCTGGGGCATCATCACATCCAGCACCACCAATTGAAAATTCCCATCAGCCAGCCTGCTTAAACCCTCCAGTGGGTTGGCACAATGCTCGGCTTCAAAGCCTTCGCCGCGCAAGTATTCGCACAGCATTTCGCCCAGCTCAATGTCGTCGTCAATGTGGAGTATTTTTGTCATGACCTGATCTTACTAGCTGGCTACCAAGCTGCACATTGCCAGACCCCTGCTTTACCCATCTTTACATGACCAGCATGCACGTTTACATGCCAGCTTTGCACAATGCAGTTGTGATGTCGTGATCCCACACATCGTGAAACAGAGCAACAGGAGCAAACCATGAACATATCCCGATTGAGCATCCAGAAAATGATTGCCATCACTGCGCTGGCCATGGCCATTCCCATGAGTGCACAGGCTGGCCACCACGAAGGAGGTGACAAAAAGCCGCATTCAGAAATGCGACGCCACCATCAGGGTGAAATGGGCATGCTGAAAAAACTCGACCTTAGCGACGCGCAGCAAACCCGAATCGACCAGATCATGAAGCAACAGAAAGAAACAATGAAGGCCACCATGGCCGATCGCCGGTCACAACGCGACGAGATGAAGTCGCTTGTCGAGCAAGATGCCTTTGATGCTGCCAAAGCCGAACGTTTAATTGCCCAGCAACAGGACAGGGAACGGGCCAGCAAGATGAGCATGCTGCGAACCCAACACGAAATCTACAAGGTGTTGACCCCGGAGCAGCGCGAAAAAGCAAAAGTGATGCGTGCGCAGTGGAAGGAAAAAATGAGCGAGCGACGCAGCAAAAACCGTGATGAAGCGGCCAAACCCCTGTAAGCCAAACAGAAATTTCGCCCCGCCGAACAGTGCCTGCTTTCTGTAGGTACTTTTCCGGCCACCTTTTGAAGTATCCCAGTGGTCGCATTTTTGCCCCTATACTGTTTCAAAAAAAGGAGACAGTGATGGGGCATCTTTTCATTCGTACCGTTGTGGCTTGCACGTTAAGCGCAGCCAGCGCGTCTGTTTTTTCAGCCCCTCCGGGCTTGTTGATGACCTACAGCTTTGACAGTTTGTCTGGCAAATTTGGTCAACCTACAGAAACCAAGGCGAGATCATTCACCGTCGGTGCCACACTGGTGGGGGAAGGTTATAGAGCTTCCTTGTTTGTGCCCTACATTTCGCTGGAAGGCCCAGGTACCTTGGTGGCGGGCACGGTCACAGGAAACGCAGGCCCGGCACGTCGCAGTGAACAAGGGCTGGGCGACATGGTCGCCACCTACACCAAAGACTTGATCGGCGGCATTCAAACCAAGGGCTTTGCCTTGTCGGCAACTGGCTTGGTGAAAATTGCCACGGGCAACGAAGACAAAGGCCTAGGCACCGGCAAAACTGATTACGGCCTGCAGGCTGATTTGGCTTACCGCTTCAACAACGGGTTTGGGCTGACGGCTGTGATTGGGCGTCAGTATTACGGAGATACTCCCCAGCTGCGCTTGCAGAACGGTAACTACACTGCGGTTGGCGTGAACTTTCCACTGGGCAACTCCTTGTTCATCAACCTGAACACATCGGAAAGGGATGAACTTCTGGCGGGTTCACCCAAACGGAAAGAACGCGCCATTTCTGCCGTATACGCCCTGAGTCCCACCACCGCACTTCAATTCGGCTACACAACGGGACAAAGTACCGCCAGCCCTGATGACGTACTGTCCATCAGCTACGTTTCCCAGGTTGAATAAAAACCGTCAAGCTTGCGGGATCCAGGGTGAGCACTTGTGCAACCTTGATCCACCCGGATTCCCCCAAGTGGCACGCCCTGCTGCAACGCGATAAACTAGGCATCCTGTTTTCCAAGAAGCCGACACCGTGACCACCGACCTTTCGCACCTGCTTGACGCAAACCGCACCTGGGCCAGCGCCCAAATCGACAAGGACCCCGAATTTTTCAAACGCCTGGAAAACCAGCAATCACCGGAATACTTCTGGATCGGTTGCTCCGACAGCCGCGTGCCCGCCAACACCATCGTGAATCTGCAACCGGGTGAAGTGTTTGTCCACCGCAATGTGGCCAACCAGGTTTTTCATGGTGACTTGAATGGGCAGTCTGCAACGCAGTTCGCAGTTGAAATCCTGAAGGTGAAACACATCATCGTGTGTGGACATTACGGTTGCTCCGGCGTGCGCATGGCCATGCGAGGCGATCGCATGGGTTTGGCCGACGCCTGGGTGCGCCCCATTCACCAGTTGGCCCGTCGGCACAACCTGCTCAGCAACGACTCGCCGCAAGAACAGCAGTACCTGAATCAACTGTGCGAATTGAATGTGATTGAACAGGTCAAACACCTGTGCGAAAGCACGATCATCGAGGACGCCTGGGAGCGCGGTCAGAACCTGACCGTGCATGGCTGGGTTTACAGCCTGAAAGATGGGCTGGTTCGAAACCTCCAGATTTCCATCTCCAGCCGCACTGACATGGACCAGATCTACACCAACTCGGTCAGTGCGCTGAAAAAGCGTTACAGCTGATCAATTCTTGGTCTAGAATGGGGAATAATTCAAGCGTTTGTTTGAATTGTGCTTCATTTAAAAATTCTAGGAGACGAATTAAATGGCTTTCTCTACCCAATCCAAACTGGGCGATTTGCTGGAAAACGCTGAAACCGCAGCAATTCTTGAAAAACACATGCCTGGCATTTCTACACACCCACAAATCGGCATGGGCAAAGGTTTCCCATTGGCTGTTGTGGCCAACTTCTCGGGTGGTTTGATCACTCCTGAGATGCTGGAAGCCGTGGACGCTGAATTCGCCGCACTGGGCTGATTGAATCATTGATTCGAATCGACTGTTCCAGTTGGTTGATCAACGGCGAGTGGGCCAGTTCCATTCGCCGTTCTGTTTTTATCGAAGAACAGGGCATTGACGAGGCCGAGGAATGGGATGAACACGACGCATCTTCAGTTCATGCCGTGGCCTGGTGGGAAAACTCCCCGGTGGGAACCGCCCGCCTGTTGCCCCAAGGAAAAATCGGCCGCATGGCAGTACTCCCTGAATTCAGAAGCCGGGGAATTGGCAAAGCACTGTTGCTTGCCCTGCTGAATGTGGCACGACAACAAAACATGAAAACGTTGCGCCTGAGCGCGCAGCAACAGGCAATTGAATTTTACAGTCGACATGGTTTTGCGCCCGATGGGCCCGCCCACATGGAAGTGGGCATTCCTCACCAGTGGATGGTGCTGAACCTGACAACATAAAAAAAGGACTGGGCTGTGGCTAGAGTATTGAAAGAAGCAAAACACGATGACGGTCGCCGTGGCGACATTGTTCGCGCAGCAGCCAAACTGTTTCGGGACAAAGGCTATGACGGGGCCAGCATGCGCGCAATTGCCAATGCAGTCGGCATGCAATGCGGCAGCCCTTTCTACCATTTCGCCAGCAAGCAGGACATCCTCGTTGCAGTGGTTGAAGAAGGCCTGCGCCAAGGGCTTGAAAAGACGCGTGCCGTGGTCAAGCCAGGCCTGGCTGCCGACGTGCAGTTTCGTGCACTGGTGCGGGTTCACCTCAGTATTATTCTGGAAGATGGCAACGACTTCATTCCAGTGATGCTTTACAACTGGCGTTGTCTGGATGAAAACCACCAAAGGCGCCTGATTGCCACCAAAGATGAATACGACGCCATTTGGCAGAATGCCGTCAACAACTTGCATGAAGCCGGCTTTCTGGGAAGCGATACCAAATTCGCACGCCTCATGGTGTTGGGTGCCATGAACTTCATGGTGACCTGGTACAAACCCAAAAAAGGCGACAACCTGGACACCCTGGCTGACAAGGTGGTGGCGTTCTTTCTGTCACAACACGCCTGAAACTGGCCGTAAAAAAACCCCGGAACCAACCGGGGTTTGTAGGTCACTGCGCGACTTCGATCAGCGCAACAAACCCGTCAGTGAAGCAGGTCGGGCCGCAATCAGGTTTTGAACCAAACCCGACGTTACAGCTGTGATGGCCCCCAACTGCCCTGCATTCAACACACTGGCCGTTGCGCTCAAATTACCAGCCAGGGTGGCCGTCGCCAAGCCGGCCACATTCAAGGCACCACTTTGTGCTGCGCCGGCAGCCAAATTCAAGCCAGACGTCATATTGGCCACATTTTGTACCGTGCCCAGCACACCACCGGTCACGCCTTCAACAATTCCGCCAGCGGTTTGATACACACCATCCACCTTGTTCAACACCGTGCCCAGTTGTTCACCGCTGAGTGCCACCGACGCAGACAAGCCTGCACTGGCGCCCGCCTTGATACCCTTCCCAGCACTGGACATGCCTGCCGAGGCTTGCTCCACAGCCGTTTCAGGTGTGGGCATGGCTGGCGCTTCTGCCACAGGGGCAGGCTCAGAAACAGGGGAAGGCTGGGGTGCAACTTCGGGGGCAGGTTGCGGCGCAGCGGGCTGTTGAGCTGCCGGGGCTTGTTGGCGCTGGAACAGGCCCAGCTTCAGCTCGCCTGTGGCCTGGGCTTGCGCCGTGGCTTGCTGGCCAGAATGTGCCGCGGCAAACAGGGTGCCCCATCCATTCAAGGTAGCAATGTCAGACGCCTGTGCGGCCATGGGCATGGCAAAGGTAGAGGCAATGGCAGCGGCGATGGAAATCTTGGTTACTTGCATGGTCTTTCTCCTGGTAAGTGGTGATGTAGGCGGCTTCAAAAAGCGCCTCACAAGATCACTTACGGAGACATCCTGTAAGAAAAAGATAACCAGCTAAGGGGTCCGCCCAAGGTGGTACCCCTCTCCATGCGGGTGAAGATTATTCACTAATTTTCATGTTGAGCAGAATTTGAGCCATGCCCTTGCCCAAAGGATCATTGCGCATGGAAGTCATGCCACCGCCATCCAGTGCTTCTTTCATAACGAGATTGAAGGCCTGAACTTGAGGTAGCTCGAAAGTGTGAATTTCACCTTTCACCAAGTGGGCCAAGTAATGCGACACCCGTTCGGGACGCAACAGATGGCGCAACAAAGGCCAGTATTCGGCCTTGCGCGCCACAATACCTACGTTGCTTGTGTCGCCCTTGTCGCCGCTGCGTCCGTGGGCAATGGCAATGAGGGATTTGCCCAGCAGTTCCTGCGGAATGACCACCGCCTGTGTTTGTGACTGTGCCTGTTCCGATTCGGCCAGTGCGGCAGAAGTTGCATTCGTCACTTCCACGCCAACCCTTCTTTGTGGCTCGATGTAATCCAGCATGTCGCCCCCCACCTGAACCTTGGGAGTTTGCAAGTGCTTGGGCACGAAACAACTGAACAGCTTCACCAAAGGCGTCACATTGGGTCGCCCCATGCCAAAATTGCCACTGGTGCCCGGGGCGTAGCTGGTGCCTGCCGGGGCAATTTCGCGAGAAAATATTGACGCTGCCTTCTTGTCAGCATGGGTCACTGCAATGCGCAACATGGCCTCATGGCCCAAACGCACCGTTGCATGAGGGCCCAAATCGGTTTCGCTGCCAATCACCTCAATGGACGCGCTGCTGTAGTCTGCAAGCCCCTGCGCCTTGAACATGGCCCGCGTGCGCGTCAAAATGGCTTCGCCGGTGCGTTGTGCCTTCGCTTCGGCATCAAACCCGACAATCGACAACATGCCGATGCACCGAAACCCCTCCGGGTAGGTGGCGCACACCTTGTACAAATCACTTGGCGCCTTGCCCTTGGCGCCCCGAATAATCACTCTGTTCTCGCCCGAGTTTTCAATCTGAACCGTGGTGAAGTCGCACACCACATCGGGCAATGCGTAATTTGCAGGGTCGTGAATTTCATACAACAGCTGTTCGGTGGCCACTGCGGTGTTGATCAGGCCGCCGGTGTTGTCGGGCTTGCTCAACTCGAAGCTGCCATCGGGCGACACATCCACGATGGGGTAACCGATATTGGCCCAGTCTGGCACTAGGTGCCAATCCGTGAACAAACCGCCAGTGGCCTGTGCTCCGCATTCCACAATGTGACCAGCCAGGCTGCCCTGCGCCAATTGATCCAGATCATCGACTTGCCATTTGTACTCGTGAATCAAGGCGCCAAGCACCATGGCACTGTCCACCACACGCCCGGTAATCACAATGTCCGCCCCACCTTCCAGCGCTGCCGCGATAGGAAAAGCACCCAGATAAGCGTTTGCGGTCAGGAAAAACGGGGGGGCAGCCCGCCCGGAATGCTGATCCGTCAGGGCCGCACCTTCTTTTCGCAATTGGCCGAGCGTCTGCGTGGCGTCGTCGCCACTGACCACACCAATGCGAATGGTCTGCCCAAGCTCCGCCATGGCCTTCTCCAGGGCGGCGGCGCAACTGGCCGGGTTCAATCCACCTGCATTGGCAATAATCTTGATTCCTCTGGCCTTGGCCACAGGCAGCGCCTTTTTCATCAGGTCAATGAAATCAAGCGCATAACCGTGTTCCGGGTTTTTCATGCGCATGCCCGCCATGATGGCCAAGGTCAATTCTGCAAGGTAATCATAGGTAATGTATTGAATACCCGGCACGTCCAACAGTTGCGAGGTACCCAGGCTGCTGTCACCCCAAAAGCCGCAGGCCCCGCCAATTCGAATTTGTTTGCCGGAATTCTGTTTGCTTGTAGTATTCATTGCGCGCGGGGTGAAAGTAATAATGCGTCAATCTTATCAATCAAACGTTCGTTTGAATACACCTGTGACATCATTCCATGTTCAATGCGCGCTTTGGTTGACATGGCCGCCGTAGTTGGTAACAATCCCATCATTAATTCAAACGAACGTTTGATTTTTAATTTTTTTACCAAAGGTCCTGTCCGTGAATTCTTTCCAATCTGTTTTCAAACCCGGCCTTTTTGCTGGCCAAACCATCGTGGTGACTGGAGGCGGTTCCGGTATTGGACGCTGTACGGCGCACGAACTGGCCAGCTTGGGAGCAGACTTGGCCCTGGTGGGTCGCAAGATGGAAAAACTGGAAACAGTGAAAGCGGAAATTGAGAGCACCTGTTCCGTCAAAATCAGCCTTCACAGTTGTGACATTCGCGAAGAGGACCGCGTCAAGGAAACCATCGCCGACATTCTTGTTGCGCACGGCAAAATTGATCACCTCATCAACAATGCAGGCGGCCAGTTCCCCTCTCCCTTGAACATGATCAGCGGCAAGGGTTTTGAAACCGTGGTGCGCAATAACCTCACTGGCGGCTTCCTGGTGGCACGCGAGGTGTTCAACCAGCACATGATGCTGCAGCTGGGCAAAAAAGACATGTCGATCACCAACATCATTGCCGACATGTGGAATGGCATGCCCGGTATGGGTCATTCTGGTGCCGCCCGCGCCGGCATGCTGAATTTTTCCGAAACTGCAGCCAATGAATGGGCTCCTGTCCGGGTCAATGCAGTGGCACCCGGCTTTATTGCATCGAGTGGCATGGACACCTACCCCGAACCCATGAAGCAAACCATCATGCAGTTGGACAAAACTATTCCGCTGCAACGCCTTGGCCTTGAGGCCGAGGTATCTGGCGCTTTGGTGTTTTTGTGCAGCCCCGCCGCCTCTTTCATTTCAGGCTCCTGCATTCGGATTGACGGCGCTGCGCCCAACGCGCGCCGCATCTGGCCGGTGGGCACCGGCAAGGCCAATCCGGCCTTCAACAGCTTTCATTTGGGTGGCGTGCCGGAAGTCATTCAAAGGCGGGATGCCGAGAGGGCCAGCAAGAAGGGCAACTAAGCCTTCTTTTCTTGACAGCCACATTGAAAACACCCAAAATCAAACAAACGTTTGATTTGTTGCATCACTAAAAAATTGACAAGTAACCAATGCCCGTTCTCGACACATCACTCAGCGCCAACGCACCTGAATATCAAGCCAACTCCGCCCACATGGCGGCAGCGCTGAGCGAACTTAGGGCGCTGGAACAACGCACTCGCGACGCGTCGGCCAAGGCGGGTCCCTCGTTTGCCAAACGTGGACAACTGTTGCCCCGCGAACGTGTCGCTTTGCTACTTGATGCGGGTTCACCGTTTCTTGAGCTCAGCACCTTGGCCGGCTACCTGCAAGACGGTCAAAAGCCCGAAAAAAGCTTGCCCGGTGGTGGTGTAATTGCCGGGCTGGGTTTTGTGTCCAACACCCTGTGTATGGTGGTGGCCAGCGACTCCGGCATTGAAGCCGGCGCCCTGCAAACCATGGGCATTGAAAAAATGCAACGGGCGCAAGACATCGCCCTGGAAAACCGCTTGCCCTTCATCAATCTGGGTGAGTCGGCCGGCGCCAACCTGCTGAAATACAAGGTTGAACATTTCATTTTGGGTGGCGGAAACTTCTACCGCCTGGCCAAGCTCAGCGCAGCCGGCCTGCCGGTTGTGAATGTGCTACACGGCTCATCTACTGCAGGTGGTGCCTACATTCCCGGTTTGAGCGACGTGGTCATCATGGTTCGGGAACGGGCACGTGCTTTCCTGGCTGGCCCGCCCTTGCTGAAAGCCGCCACAGGCGAAATTGCCAGCGATGAAGAACTGGGCGGTGCTGACATGCACTGTTCAATCTCGGGCCTCGGCGACTATCTGGCCGATGACGATCGTCACGCGATTGCATTGGCCCGTGAAGTCATGGCCAAGATTGACTGGAATTCCAGCAACCGCAACCACATCCCAGCCCTGGATCAGGCAGCTGCCGCACCACGTTACCCGGCCGAAGAACTGATGGGCGTCATGCCCGCCGACATCAAGACACCGGTGGACATGCGCGAAGTCATCGCCCGTATTGTGGATAACTCCGACTTTCTGGAATTCAAGGCCAGCTACGGCCCAGCCACTTTGTGCGGCTATGCGAAGTTGATGGGCGTACCCATCGGCATCATCAGCAACCTGGGGCCTATCGACACGGCAGGCGCCACCAAGGCCACCCACTTTATTCAAAGCTGCTGCCAAACCCGCACCCCGATTGTTTATCTTCAAAACACCACCGGTTACATGGTCGGCAAGGAATCGGAGCAAGGCGGCATCATCAAGCACGGCTCGAAAATGATCCAGGCTGTCAGCAACGCCACCGTGCCGCAAATCACCGTGTTGTGCGGTGCCAGTTTTGGTGCTGGCAATTACGGCATGTGCGGTCGTGCATTCGGCCCCCGTTTCGTATTTTCCTGGCCCAACAGCAAAACCGCCGTCATGGGTGCTGAACAGGCAGCCGGCACCATGGCCACCGTCATGCAAGCCAGTGCAGCCCGCAAAGGCATTGAAGTGCCCGAGTTCATGCTCGAGAACATGAAAAAACAGATTGTCGACACGTTTGAATCGCAAACCAGCGCCTTTTACACCAGTGGCCTGTTGCTGGATGATGGCGTGATCGACCCCCGAGACACCCGGCAGGTACTGGCGCTTGCGCTCAGCGCCTGCCTGCAACAAGAGCGCAGTGTGCAGCCCATGCAGTTTGGCGTGGCCCGCCCCTGAACGCGCAAAACGAACAACGAGGAGGAAGTGCAGTGAGACTAACCCAGGAACACAAAGAGCTACAGCGCACAATCGAGCGATTCGTGGACAATGAAATCAACCCACACATTGCAGAATGGGAGAAGGAACAAATATTCCCAGCCCATACCCTGTTCAAGAAGATGGGTGACCTGGGGCTTTTAGGCCTGACCAAACCGGAAGAGTTTGGCGGCATGGGTTTGGACTACAGCTATTCCGTGGTAGCGGCGCAAGCTTTGGGAAAAATCCATTGTGGCGGTGTGCCCATGGCAATCGGCGTTCAGACCGACATGGCCACACCGGCTTTGGCGCGGTTCGGCAGCGACGAACTGCGCCGTGAATTTCTGGCCCCGGCCATTGCAGGCGACATGGTGGCCTGTATTGGTGTGTCAGAACCGGCGGCAGGCTCTGATGTAGCCGGTGTAAAAACCACCGCAAAAAAAGACGGCGGTGACTACGTCATCAACGGCAGCAAAATGTGGATTACCAACAGCCTGCAAGCCGACTGGATTTGCCTGCTGGCCAACACCAGCGATGGCAAACCGCACCAGAACAAATCGCTCATCATCGTACCCATGAAAACACCGGGCATCACGATCGAGAAAAAAATTCACAAAATCGGCATGTGGTCTTCCGACACCGGCCTGATCCATTTCGACAATGTGCGCGTACCCCAACGCAACCTCATCGGCATGGAAGGCGCAGGCTTCATGTACCAGATGATCCAGTTCCAGGAAGAGCGCCTTTGGGGCGCCGCCAACAGCATCGAAGGCATGATGCACGTGGTGAACGAAACCATCAACTACACCCGCCAGCGCAATCTCTTTGGCAGCACCGTGCTCGACCAGCAAGTGGTTCACTTCACACTGGCCGAACTGAAAACCGAAATTGAAGCCCTGCGTGCCTTGGTGTGGCAAGCCACCGAAGAATACGTCGCCGGCGGCGAAGTTACAGAGCTGGCCAGCATGTGCAAACTGAAAAGCGGCCGACTGGTGCGCGAAGTCGCCGACAAGTGCCTGCAGTTCTGGGGCGGCATGGGCTTTACTTGGGAAAACCCAGCGTCGCAGCTTTACCGCGATGGTCGCCTGATTTCAATTGGCGGCGGTGCAGACGAAGTCATGCTCAGCATCATCTGCAAATTCATGGGCATTTTGCCAGGCAAGAAAAAGAATGCCTAGAATCAAGAAACTTCTGATTGCCAACCGCAATGAGATTGCGCGCAGAATATTGCGCGCAGCCAAACCCTTGGGCATTGCCACCGTGGCCGTGTACTCGGAAGCAGATGAAAAAGCCCTGCATGTGCAAGAGGCCGATGAGTCTTACTGCATCGGCCCTGCGCCTTCTCTTGATTCGTATTTGCGAATCGACAGGCTGATTGAAACGGCATTGAAATGCGGTGCCGATGCCATTCACCCCGGCTATGGTTTTGTGTCAGAAAGCCCCGCTTTCGCCCAGGCCTGCGTCGAGGCCGGCATCACCCTGGTTGGCCCTACACCGCAAGCCATTGCAGACATGGCCGACAAGGCACGGGCCAAGGAAATTGCACAGCAAGCTGGCTTGCCCTGCATTCCGGGTTTCAGTGAAGCAGGTGCAGGTGTCAGCGAGCTGATGGCCGCGGCTCAGCAGATCGGCTACCCAGTCATGATCAAGGCGCTGGCCGGTGGTGGCGGGCGCGGCATGCGCCTGGTCATGAACGAACAGGAATTTGCCTCGCAACTGCATTCGGCCCAGCTTGAAGCGAAAAACGCCTTCAACGACGACCGGGTCATGCTTGAAAAAGCCATCATCAACCCGCGCCACATTGAAATCCAAGTGCTGGCCGACACGCACGGCCATGCCGTGCATTTGGGCGAACGCGATTGCTCCGTGCAGCGCCGTCACCAGAAAATTGTTGAAGAAGCCCCAAGCCCCGCCGTGAATGCCGAACTTCGCGCACGTATGGGCGAAGCCGCCTTGAAACTAGTGCACGCCACCAACTATGTGGGGGCCGGCACCGTAGAATTTTTGCTCGACACCACGGGTAACTTCTACTTCATTGAAATGAACACCCGCCTGCAAGTCGAGCACGGCGTCACCGAAGCCATCACCGGCCTTGACCTGGTGCAGTGGCAACTGCGCATTGCAGCCGGTGAACACCTGATCTTGCAGCAAAACGACATCACCTTCACTGGCCACGCTATTCAAGGTCGTCTGTGTGCCGAAGATCCGGCCCGCGACTTCATGCCACAAACCGGGCCAGTACTGGCTTGGCATGCCGACCCCAACAGCCGGTGCGACCACGCCTTGCAAACCGGCGGCGAAGTCAGCCCCTGGTACGACAGCCTGCTGGCCAAAGTCATTGTGCACGCTGACAACCGGCTTGCTGCCTGCGAAAAACTGGCTGATTCACTGAACCGCACTGTGCTCATGGGTTTTGAGCACAACGCCCTGTACCTTCAGCGCATTGCCAGCCACCCGGTATTTCAGGCCGGTGATTTTGGTACTGGCTTTCTAGCTGAACACGCCGACAAACTGCTGCAAGCGCAAAGTTTTGAAAGTGAATACGCCATTGCCGCAATTTTCCTGGCCTTGGAAGAACACAGCACACCAGCCTGGCCAAAGGCCCTAAGTGGCTTTTCCAGCACCCGTGCCCTGCCCCGCCCATTGAAGTTGAAAGCTGCCGGCCAATCGCTTGCTCTCAAAGTGACACAACTGGATCATCAAACAATCCACACCTGTCAGGTTGACGGACTGGGCAGCCAACCGGTTACAGTCCAAAACTGGACATCCGTAAAAAGCGGTGAAACATTTCAAATCAAGGCTACGGTCAACGGTCATTTCGGCCGCTACAGCCTGGCCATCAACGGCAACAGCATCTGGGTTCAATCCTGGCTCAACCCGCAAGCCGCACTCATTGAGAATGAAACCCTGCAAAGCAGTGCCGCTGCCGCCGAAGGTGTATTTCAGCCCCTCATCAAAAGCCCGATGAACGGCAAAATCACCCAAGTACTGGTAGAACCCGGACAACAGGTGGAAGCCGGCACTGTGCTGGTCTGCTTGGAAGCCATGAAAATGGAACACCGCATTACTGCAAAAACCGCAGCCATTGTGGACCAGGTTCATGTGCAGGTGGGCGAACAGATGAAGCTCAAACAGACAATGATTCAGCTCAAAGAAGCTGGCTGAACACACCCAAGCAACTCTTTTCACAAGCCTGCGGAAACTCAAGCCGCAGGTCATTCACAGCTTACTCAAAGGTCACTCATCACATGGATGATTTTTTCCGCTCAGTCGAGCGCTTTGTCAGCGAACAGATCAAACCCCACATCAACGACTGGGACGAGGCCGGTGAATTCCCCCGCGATCTCTACAGACAAGCCGGTGAACTGGGGCTACTTGGCCTGGGTTATCCGGAAGAGGTCGGTGGCTTTGAATGTACTTTGGCCGATCGACTGAAGTTGTCCAACCTGGTGTGCACCGCCGGCAGCGGTGGTTTGCTGGCGGGGCTGTTCAGCCACAACATTGGTCTGCCGCCATTGCTGAACCATGGCAGCGAGGAACTGGTACAACTAATTGCCCCGGCCGTGCTGAAAGGCGAAGCCATCAGCGCACTGGCCATCACTGAACCTTCCGGTGGGTCAGACGTGGCCAACCTGAAAACCAAGGCCGAATTGTTTCAAAAAGACGGCGTGCCCCACTACCGCATCAACGGTGAAAAGGTGTTCATCACCAGTGGCGTTCGCGCCGATTGGCTCACCGTCGCAGTGCGCACCGGTGAACCAGGAGCCCGTGGCATATCGGTACTCATGGTCCCCGGCAATGCGAAAGGCCTTACCCGGAGTCCCTTGAAGAAAACAGGCTGGTGGATGAGCGACACTGCCAGCATCTACTTCGACAACGTCGAAGTGCCCGCCAACTACCTGGTGGGCAAGGAAGGCAAAGGTTTCCGCATCATCATGGAAAACTTCAACACCGAACGGCTGATGCTCGCTGGTGCATGCATCGGATTTTCTCGGGTTTGCCTGAATGAAGCGCTGGACTGGGCGCAAAACCGGCTCACCTTCGGTAAAAAACTGATTGAACACCAGGTCATTGCACACAAACTGGCCGACATGCGCATGAAAATTCGCGCCACAGAAGCCTGGTTTGATGAAACGATTGCCCGAATCGACAAGGGTGACATCAATGAAGAACTGGTGGCAGATATCTGCCTGCTCAAGAACCAGTCCACGGAAACCCTGCAGCATTGCGCCAATGAGGCAGTACAGATTCTGGGCGGCATGGGCTTCATGCGAGGCAGTTCGACTGAGCGGATTTACAGGGAAGTGAAAGTGATGTGCATCGGCGGCGGCGCCGAAGAAATCATGAAAGAACTGGCCATCCGCCAATTGGACTGGTAACGCTACTCGAGAATTTCCTGCACTACAAGGCCCAAAAACACCCCTCGAAAGGGGTACACTACCCGGTTAAAGATGTAAACAACCAGTTTGCCTTAAATTCGTAGAGGGCACGCTGCATGCGATACTACAGGGATTATAAGCACAATACTTACAAATATTGTAAAACATTGTAAAAATAAGCTCGGATTTTACATCCAGTCCCTGACTCATGCCAGTAAAACTCTCACATGGCGAATTTTTGCCGAACTTTAAAATGAACACACATTGTCGGAGAATGTATCGTGGCTAACATCACTGGAATCATCAAAAGCGTATTGGGCGAGGTCACTGCAACCAGCCCCGATGGCGTACAAGTCCTTCTGAAAGAAGGCGACATCATTTCTGCGGGCGACGTGGTCACCACCAGCGCAGAAGGCTCAGCTTACATTGAGTTTCCAGGTGCTGAAGGCCAAAAAGCCACTGAAGGCATTCTTCAGTCCAACGCAGTAGCAACCCTGAAAGAAAGCGAAGCTGGTACAGCCGAATTCGAAGTGGCCGAAGGCGAATTCGAACTGTTGACTGAAGGCGAAACCGTGGCTGTAGTCGGCGCAGGCGGCATGTTCGGCCTGTTCGGAGCGGGCTTGGCAGCGGGTGGTATGGCGGGCCCCTTGGCAGCCGCTGCTGGCGCGGCCTTTGTTCTGAGCGACAGCAATGATGACGACAGCACTGGCGGCGGCGGTTCTTCTGGTGGCGGCGGTGTCAACCCTGGCTCCAGCGAAGCTCCAAGCACACTGGATCCCGTTGCAGACGCAGCTGGCCCAGCCGCACCCGCCGTTGGCGCCATCCTTGATGCAGTCGCACCTGTGACCACCGCAGTGGATGTGCCTGTTGAAGCATTGGCCCCTGTGACTGAAGCACTGGACCCCGTTCTGGAAGAATTGGCGCCTGTAACCGACGCCCTGGAACCCGCACTGACCCCAGTGAACGACACCTTGGTCGACGCACTGGACGGTTTGAGCCCAGTGACAGATTCCCTGGACCAAAATGTCACGCCAATCACCGGCGCTGTAGCAGAAGCCTTGTCTCCAGTGGTCGACGTATTGGCAGGCAACGAAGGTGGCTTGGTCAGCGCCGCAGCCGACACATTGCCAGTGAACCTGCGTGTGATCGCAGAACAACTGGGCGGTGGCCTGAGCATGGTAGCCCCACAACTTGCAGGTGGCTTGGAACAAGCTGTTGGCGCATTGGCTCCAGTACTTGGCCCATTGAACGACGGCCTGACACAAGGTTTTGATGCAGCCACCCCATTGTTTGACGGTTTGGCTACTGTAACCGACGCACTGCCCATGGTCTCACAACCCTTGGCCGATGGCCTGAACCAGGCATTTGATGCATTGTCAGTCATCACAGATCCATTGATCGCCGCATTGTCTGGCGGTCTGCCAGGCGGCGCAGGTGGTGGTATTCCAAGCATTCCAACCACAGGCACTCCACTTGACACAGTATTGGCTCCTTTGTCTGACGCCTTGGGCAGCCTCGGTGGCGCGGCAGGTGGTGCAGGTGGCTTGCCAAGCTTCCCAACAACCGGCACACCGTTGGACATGGTGACTGAACTGCTCGACCCAGCCATTTTGACTGATGCACTGGCCGGCGGCGCAGGCGGCGGCTTGCCAAGCTTCCCAACAACCGGCACACCGTTGGACATGGTGACTGAACTGCTCGACCCAGCCATTTTGACTGATGCACTGGCCGGCGGCGCAGGCGGCGGCTTGCCAAGCTTCCCAACAACCGGCACACCGTTGGACATGGTGACTGAACTGCTCGACCCAGCCATTTTGACTGATGCACTGGCCGGCGGCGCAGGCGGTGGCTTGCCAAGCTTCCCAACAACCGGCACACCGCTGGACATGGTGACAGAACTGCTCGACCCAGCCATTTTGACTGATGCACTGGCCGGCGGCGCAAGTGGTGGCTTGCCAAGCTTCCCAACAACCGGCACACCGTTGGACATGGTTACTGAACTGCTCGACCCAGCCATCCTGACAGATGCATTGGCCGGCGGCGCAGGCGGTGGCTTGCCAAGCTTCCCAGCCACAGGAACGCCGCTGGACATGGTGACAGAACTGCTTGACCCAGCCATTTTGACTGATGCACTGGCCGGCGGCGCAGGCGGCGGCTTGCCAAGCTTCCCAGCCACAGGAACGCCGCTGGATTCATTGACAGCATTGCTGGATCCAGCAAGCCTGCCAATTTCTTCAGGCGGCAACCCGCTGGACGCACTGACCGGCGCACTGCCCCTGGACAGTCTGCCAGTTTAAGTTTGTAGTATTGCCCGGGGCTCCGACCCCCGGGCAAAGTAAAAAGGCACCCCTCGGGGTGCCTTTTTGCATTTCAAGCTCACCAAATCTGGAACCAAAAATTCAGGTCTGCAACTCAAGACTTGCAGTCAGGTAATCACCCCAATTCCAGAAATTGGAATCGTCGACAAGGAAACCACGGTGAGCTCAACAAGTACCAATCTTCTCCAGTTAATTCCTCCAGCGGCCGTGATGGTGCTCTTGTGCCTGGCCTGTTTCAACTTCTACCGGCTTTATGTTGTCAAATCACGTGAACTGGCAGAACTCGTCTCCAAGGTCGGCACCACCGTTCGCTCCATGACCGAGGGCGATGACTACATGCGCAAAGATGGCGTGGCACGCGTTTTTCAGGGAACCATGCTGGAAAAAGCGTGGAAAGACTTCGCCAAAACCCTCCATCCGCAAACCGGCATGATCAACGGAGTCAAACGCAACCGAAAATTCCGGCTCACCGTACCGGTGACCACACACTTTTCAGCCTCTACGGTGATTGACCGCCCCCTAGGCGTCGAATACTTCAAACACCTCCCGGGTATCCTGACCGGCATTGGCATCATTGGTACCTTCTCGGGTCTTTTGTTTGGCCTCAGCAATTTCGACGCGTCCAGTGTCGAAAACATGAATCAGAGCATTACCCTGCTCATTGGCGGCGTGCGCGATGCTTTCTACGCATCCACCGCCGCCATTTGCGCAGCCATGGTCATCACCCATTGGGAAAAGTCACTGTACCGCAAGAACCTTGCCGCACTGGACGACCTTGTAGACGCAATGAATGGCTTGTTTGAACCCGGCGTGGGCGAAGAATACCTGGCCACGCTGGTACAACACTCCTCAAGCACGAGCAATGTCACACGCGATCTCAAAGACGACCTTCTGCAGGCCATGCTGCCCGTCATCAAACAACTTGAATCAGTTCAAAGCCAACGCGATGAAGGCCTCAGCCAGGCACTGGAAAAAGCACTCAACGAATCCAACCGGCGATTGGTCAACCAACTGGAAACAGCCTTGGGCCGCCAAGTCAAACAACCCATTGAAGACATGTGTGCCCGCCTGGACAACCGCCTGAGCCATATCAAAGGCACCCCCCAGGACCTGGCTATGAAAGTTATTCGCGCCCGGCAGCAAGACAGCCATGAAGACTCAACATCCCCCTCGGTGCAATCATGAGTCTGATGACTTCGTATTCAACTCCGCATCGCAGCGATGAAGGCGAAAAACCGTTTTGGATTTCTTACGCAGATCTGATGACCGCCCTGATGATTCTGTTCTTGGTCATCATGGTTGCAGCTTTGGCTGCCATCTCACGCCAGGCACAAGAGTTGGTCGAAAAAGCGCAAAAAGGCGATGTCGAAAAGCCAGTGGTTATTGTCCGAACGAAGGAACCAGAAATTACCCAAACCGACCTGCGATTTCAGGAAATCAATGAAATTTGCGACAGCCTTTCAAAAAGTGCAGAAAGAGTAAACCCGAACCTGAATGTGGATTGCAAACTCAATCGGATCAACTTTGGCTCTCAAGGTCAATTCAATACCGACGAATACAAACTGGGTGCGGCGGGTGAAAACGCCCTTGCGGATGTGGTGCCCGTCATCCTTGAAACTGCAAACACCCCACTGGGGCAAAAATGGCTCAAGCAGGTTGTGATTGAAGGCTACACAGATACCGATGGCTCGTACCTGTACAACCTGAACCTGAGTCTCAAACGCTCCGAGTGGGTCATGTGTACCCTGCTTCGATCCGACGGCTTGGGCCCTATCCAATTCACATCAGATCAACGCATACAGATCAAGAAGCTGTTTCTGGCTGGTGGCGTCGCATTCAATAACATTCAAAGCTCCAAAGACGCGAGCCGGCGAATTGAGCTTCGTCTCCAGTTCTATGGGCAAGAATCGGAAAAACCAGTTTCCCCCGCCTACGAACTCAAGTTTCAGGACAACAGCAGGGAACGCTGCATGCTTTAACCCGAACAGGTGACCGCATGGAACTTTGACAGGCAAGCGCCCTACTCAGAATGCGCAGGACAAAAAGGCAAGCAATGGAAAAAATCGAGTTCACTCCCGTGTTGAGTTCAGTGCCATTACAACCCGCTCAACTCACTGCACCCAGCCAGAATGTTGAATATTTTCAACAATTGCTGACCGGAATGAAAAAAACACTTGGTCAGTCTACAAGCTCCCTGGAAGCCAAACCGGATGAGGAAAGCTCAGAACAGGCAGCGCCATCCCTTCTTGCAGCATCCGCAGTGGAACTGAACAAGGCCGAGTTTTACATCAACCGTCTTGAGCTACAAGTGCGCAGAGGGATTCATCAATTTGAAGGCGGGCACACCATGGACGGGAATTATGCGAAAGCAATCTCCCAGCAACAGTTCGCCTCAGCCTACTATTTTCTGGGTGTAAACAGAGTGGGCAACAGCGCTGAAGACATCTCCGAAGAAGTTGGCTCTGTTACCCGGAGAAGATAAATTGACAAGGTCACTACTTCAACTCCGATTGCACTTGGGTGCCCTGGTGATGCTCCTGGCTCTGACCGGTTGTTCAGAAAGAGCTACCTTGTTCAACGGACTTTCCGAGCAGGAAGCAAATGAAGTTTATTCACATCTGCTTGATGCCGGAATTCCTGCCGAAAAAGCTCGAACCAAGGAAGGCTTGACCATCACTGTGCCGGAAAATCTTTCGGCCACGGCACTTGGCATTACCCAAGCGAAAGGTCTCCCTCGCGACAAGAAATCCTCCATCGGCCAGGTGTTCAAGAAAGAGAACATGATCAGCTCACCCCTGGAAGAACGAGCCCGCTATCTGTATGCCCTGTCACAGGAACTTGAAGACACCCTCATGCGCATTGATGGCGTCTTATCCGCAAAAGTGCACATTGTTCTCCCAGAACGGGCCAATCCAGGTGAAGCTCTAAGCCCCTCTTCCGCGGCTGTTTTTGTGAAGTACGCAGAAAAAGCGCAGTTTCCAGCCTACATCCCGAAAGTGCGTGAAATGGTATTCAAAAGCATTCCGGGCATCACAGGGGATGCACAGTCAAACGTCACAGTAACCGCCATTCCCTCAGAACCAAAAATTGACGAATGCGTCCCATTGGTCTGGTATGGCCCCATGGCATTGAGCGCTGCGGACAAAGGTTACTTTCTTGCCATTGTTTACATCATTCTCCTGATGTGGATGCTGACAATCGCTCTCACCTGGCTGCAAGCCAAGGGCATTGACCAATGGCCTGCCGTCCTGAAATCCCTTCGTTCGAGATTCATCAAATGAGCATGCCCACAACACTTCAAATTGAATGGTGGCGCTGGTGGAGCAATCCGCTCATCCAACTGAATGATGACCATCATCACCGAATGCCCTACCCTCCGGACCAATCCAAAAAACTGTCGGTCGATTATTTTCAGCTTTTGCAAACACGAAGTGTGTTTGAGCTTGAGGACCAACCCGACCAGGAACTGCTGCAGTTCCCCGAATTCATTGCAGTCTCAGTGACCAACATTGAACAGCAGCAACAACATTTGCTGAAACTGTCAGCGCTCACGCTCGACACCACCATCATTCATTCCCGCCCCCAGGAATGGGAACAGAAGTTCAATGTCAAATCTGCAGACGACATTCGAAAGATCATTGAGCACTACCGCAGCATACCCACCCGCCTGCACCGCTGGCAGTTTCAGTCCGCAAGCCTGATCAATCAAAATGACAACCTCATCATTCCGATTCAAACACGAATGAAAATCGGCCTTGGCATGGTTCTCAAAGGATTTTTTCCTTCCTTCTTCAAACGATGGAGCCTGAATGTAACGGACCAGGTGCTTCGCTTTGTAGAAATGACCGAGCCCATGGAGCAGAGCATGTGGAACGAGGTACATGAATGGATGGGCAAGGAAATGAAAGCCCTGTTTGAAGAAATTTGCCAACAACATGCCGAGTCAGACATTGACATCGACCTGGACACTGACCTGTTTACAGAAGAAGAGTCCTACGCGGTGGATGTTGACCAGCTCTATGGGGGCAGCAATGCTTAATCTGCTTCGACGAGTGCGCATTCCCAGCGAAATACAAGTCAATGGCCACCTGATTCCTGCCAGCACCTTGGGGTTTGTCCGAGACTACCAGGACATTCTGACTTATGCGCGCAAAGAAGCAGCGGCAATCGTTCGAACCGCCAAAATGGAAGCTGACGAAATCCGTGAGCAGGCCCGCCAGGAAATCGCAGACTCCATGCAACAGGATTTGAAGTCCATCCGTAAAACCATGCGGCATCGTGTCAAAACCCTGGCTGATCAATCGGCTCGAATCTGCATTGACATCAGCATGGCAACACTCAGCGAATTTCTGAACACAGTCCCCGATCAAGTCAAAGTTGAAAAACTGGTTAAAGCATTGCTGGAACACTCCTTGAATAACCAGGAATTGATCCTTGAATGCACCACAGGTCAACTCGACCTTGTTCAAGAATCACTTGGCAAAATCATCTCCGAGCAAACCATGCTTCGCAAATGGCAAGTCAATGCCACAGAAGACCTAAAGCCTTTTGAGCTACGTATCAAAGCAGCACACGGATCGGAAATCCAGGTATCCATCGAGAACCTGATGGCACTTTACAAACGAGAGATTGAACACCTCCAGAACGAGGTTAACCATTCAATCACGACCATAGGTGATCAATATGAAGAAGTGGAATAACACCCTGGCAATGGCTTGTCTGCTCATGGCCCAGTGGTCGTTGCCGCATGCAGCTCCGGCCCTCAAGCCGGAAACGAAAATATATATGGCACAAGAAGAATCATCCAAACGGGCACTTGAATCCATGCTGGACATGCTCGGTTTGCGCCTGAATTCCAATGCACTCAACACACGCCCTATCAGCGGAAAATTTGAATTCTCGACTGTTGAAGAACTGATGGCTTACTTCAAAAGCTCATTCCGCATTAACTGGTTTCAAAACGGCACACAGGTTTATGTCTACAGGTCAGACGACTGGAAAACACAAAAAATATTTGTCGGCGGGGAACGCAGCAATGACGACTGGAAAGACCTGCTCACCTCTGCAGGCCTGTACTACAAAGAATTCCCGATCGCCATCAACGCCAACACCAAAGAGCTGATTGTTTCAGGTCCAAGAAGCTATCTCAACCTCCTGAAAGAAGCATTTGAACAATCCCCGCCAGACCCTTCCGAAATTGAAAAACACGGCATCGAGCTTATGGTTTTTCCGCTTCAATATGCCTCTGTGGAAGACCGCGAAACCACGCTCCGTGGACAAACGCTGGTGACTCCCGGTGCACTGTCTGTGCTGCTCAATCTCCTGGGCTTGCCAAACCAGCGCATGACAGCCTCACCTGAAAACAAGCGGGCGGGCCTGGTCGCAGACGGTGGAGGATTAAGTACGGCAACCGGCGGCTTCATGCAGGGCGACACTTTCCGCGAGAAGTCCATGTCAACCACCACCATCAACCCTCCCAGAAATGGGCAGGAAGCCGACAAAAAGGAAGAAAAACCAATCAGTGTGACCGCAGACCCCCGCACCAACACAATCCTGGTTCGTGACGCTAAAAGTAAATATGACTACTACAAACAGTTAATCGACAAACTGGATCGTCCATTGCCCATGATTGAAGTGGAAGCCATGCTGGTGGAGGTTGACACACGTGGCCTTAACGAACTGGGGCTTGAATTTGGTTTTCAGTCCACTCACCTGCTGTACGACTTTCCCGGTGCAAGCGTGAACTCCCCCAGTCTGGCCATTCCGGGTGCAAGCACAATTGTGGACCCTGTTAGATTCCTCGCACGCCTCAAAGCCTTGTCGGCCGATGAAAATGCCAAGGTTCTGGCGCGACCCACCATTGTCACGCAAGACAATGTCTCCGCGTACATCGACTTAAGCCAGACGCTATACATTCAGGTACTGGGTGAAAGGGTGGCCAGTGTAGTGCCCGTGACAGCAGGCAGTTTGTTGCAGGTTACTCCGCGACTTGTCAAGGAAGGCAACGAAGACAAAATTTTCTTGCGCATCGAAATTCAGGACGGCAACATCACCCAAAGTGTGCAGGGTACCCAAATTGTTGAGGCACCCACCATTCAAAACACCTCCTTGAGTACCCAGGCACTGATACAACGTGAAAAAGCCATCCTGATTGGTGGTTACAACAGGGAGTCTGAAAACGAACAAGACTACCGGGTACCTTTTCTGGGTTCACTCCCCTTTATAGGTGCAGCCTTCTCAAGCAAGCAAAAGCAAAAGCTCAACGTGGCCCGCCTGTTCCTGATCACGCCACGATTGATCGAAGAACCACCCCACAACTCACAGTCCACCCGCTCAGCAATCAACACCTTGCAAAAGTCATTCTCGCTGACTGGTGACAACCTGCAAACCACACCAACCCTTCGCCTGGATAACCGAATGGAGAACAGTCGATGAATACAACCACACCCGTAAAACCATTAGGTCCTCAAGAGGTAACCACCACTGAAGCCGCACAGGGGAGCCTGGCCAATCGTCGCCCCCTGGAAGGCGAGGGCAAAAAGCGGGTTGAGCGGTTTATTGCCGCCCACGCCCAATCATCCACTGACAAATCAGGAAATCTCGGCAAGCCAAAGGCTGCATCAAATGAACCACAGGTCAGCGCTGCCGAACAACAGCAGGCTGTTCTGCAACGGGGCATCACATCTACAGGGGCTCAAAAGAAGAGCGCTCGCAGCAAGTACGTCACTGTCTATAAAACCCTGTTTACAAGCAGCGACAGCTTTCATTACAAAGACATGATGTCCATGCTTCAATCCCTTCGCAACAGGGGAAAAAGCATTGTTGACCTTGCGGGTGACCTGAATCCCTCTGAAAAAGCCCTCAGAAAGTTTCTCTTGCTCAAATCGCTTGAAGAAGAACACGAAAGCCTGCTCACTCCAAATGAACGGGTTGAAGTCAATATCAACCGAAAGAAACTGGAAGCAGAATTTGGCGATTTCATTCAGGGAACTTTGGGGGCTTATGACATCGGCTTGTCGAAAACATTCAAAGGCCCCTCGCTGCGAGAATTCATCAAGGCCTATCAGGTTATAGAAGTTCAACCCAATACTGCTGGGTCACCCGATTTGCACTCCCTCTACAAGCTGATCAAAAAAGATCTGGAAGCCGGTGCGCCGCGAAGCAAATTGATCGCCATGCAGGAAGGCTTTGTTCAAATTCTAAACAGAGAAAAAACGCAAGAACCGTCACGCGTAACAACTTCAAGGCATCACATCATCTTGAGCCGAATTAAACAATTCGGTCTTTTGATCAATCTTCATGCCCTGCATGACAAATTTCTGAATTGGGGGCGCACCGCAAAAATTCAGGGCTTGCCCAACCTGACCCAACTGACTGAGACATGTCTCCAAGCTGTCATGACCAATGAAACCCTGGCGGGAGCCAATTCACTCGTAGCAATTGCCTCAGCAGTTCGCGCTGAAAAGTTGCCGGCACGTAATGCATTCATTACCAACTACTGCCGTTGGGTATTGCTGCATGACTTGCTGATCGGCATGTACAGAAATGCCGGGCAACGAAAAGTCCTTGTGGAAAATATTGAACGCAACACCCAGCTGTCAGCCATTCTTTCGCCATCTTCATAACGTACTTTAGTGAGGCTGACTGATGTCAACTTCTTCCGCCATTCCAGATCCGTTGTATACCCTCAATGACTGGACTCTTCTGCCCAGCCTCGAATCGTCCAACCCTGAAAAAGGCAATCATTACTATCTTGTGTGGGTAGGAGAGCACATGCTTTCGCCCAGATTTATTGCCGCAGCCGAATCGCTGAATCGTGAAGAAAACAAAGTTATCTTCGCAGGTTTCCACGTGACTTTTCATCTTGAACCCACGCCAGGCTTTGTGGTGAAAACGAGACCGAACTGGGAGATTCGATCGGAAACCCAGGCCCGAACTGCACTTGAACAGATCATTTGGGAAATCAATCGGCAAATCAATTGAATACCTTTCACGAGACAAATACCCGCGGAGAAACGCTGATGACCATCAACAGCCAATACGACCCTTTGAAGATTTCAGAAATTACCAACCGGAAAATTGATGCGAAGAACAGGCGGACTGTCCCACAGACAGATGTGTCAAGACACTCACCGACTTCTACAAGTATTCCCAACAAGTCACTGAGAAACTCCAACAACGCAAAGGCTGAATCCGACTTTTTGGGCATGTTGCTTCAACCCGAGAAACACAATCCTTTTAGTGAAACTCACCCTGAATTAAGTGAAAAATCAGCACAACACGCACCCGTAGGAACTAAAGATTTTTTTTCACCACCAAAGAAATGTGAGGAAAAGAATATTGAAGTTAGAAACGGCAAATTTAATTTTTGCATTCAAAACACCCAGGTTGGGGAAGTCAATATTCAAGGTGAATTTAACGATCGCAAGTGCACGCTGTATTTAAGTTTGAAAAACAATTTGTCTGCCCAAGAAAAAACCACTCTCGAAAAAATTCTTCGTTCGAGTCTCGGCAAAAATTTGGGCGTTGATCTGGAGATAAAAATTGATTGAGTCCATTGCTGCCATTCAAACAAGTTCACCCTCCCTTGGCGGCTCTGCAGTCAAGGCCGTGCCAGAGGACGCCTCCAGATTTGCACAGCTGCTCTCTGAACCCAACCCTGTCAATCAATCCGTCAAGACCTTTGTAGAAAAAGCTCAGGCTCAACTTGATCAGGACAAAGTGAACATGGACAAAAAACTCCGGGACTTTGATACACGCGACAGTGTCTTCAGTCTCGTTGATGCAATGCACGTCAGCGCAATGAAATCGGTCTCCGTGCAATTAACAGGAAAAATTGGCAGCAAGGTTTCAGAGAGTTTCGAGCAGTTGGTGAAACAGCAGTAACTCAACCAGAGGAGGTTGTATGGAAGTTCTAGATGTGGGGGCCCGGGTGTTCGGCTTTGCAGACCGCCACGCCAAAAAAGTAGACGGTTTGCTTTCTCAACCCGAGTTTGGCACAACGCCTGCGGATATCGCTGTGATGAGTTATGAAATGCAAATGATGGGTTCCATGTGGCAACTTGCAGCAAGCCTGGTGAAAGACATGACCGAACCCCTCAAGAGCATAGTCAACAAATAAAGGAGAAAATTATGTCAGCACCAGTTGGTGGTAGTGGCGGTGGCGATGCCGCTGGTCAAGCTCTGTTGGATATCGCAATCCAGGAATTGGCCCTTGTTCTTATTAGGAATCCACAAGAAGAACAACTTGAAAAGCAACGAAAGGAGGAAAGGGACCGATTGGAAGGGAAGAACTAATTTTTTGTAGTGCGTAGTGCGATACCTCAAATCAATGATTTTAAAGGAGTTTGAAAATGGCTGGTGTTAATAATTCAAGCGTGAGCGCTTCCATCAATGCTTTTGCAAATGCTGGTGATGATATGCAGGAAGCTGCATTGACTGAATTTCTAGCGACGATTAACTCTGACCCCCCCCCTACCCCAGGCGAGGTGGCAGCAGCGGTTGCGGAAATGGGTATTTCGCTGGACACGGCAGCAAAAATTCTCTCCGCATGCGGCAAGTCAGCCGAATACGTCAAGGACGTACTCCAGGCAGCCCGTTAATAATTAATACAACACACCCACTCAGGAGCTACTCATGGTACAAGCCATACCCCCCGCCACTGGCGCAGGTACAACCGCTTGGAAAGAACCCGAGCGCTACTCACCCGACCAGTCGAAAATGGACGCGTTGTGGGAAGCTGCCGGGAACCATGACTGGATGCAAGTATCCCTTCTCATGGGTGATCTTGAGTTGGGTGTAGTTGGCCACGAAATGAAACGGATTGCGGAATTGGGCGAACATTATGGGCGCCTGGAAAAAGCCGCAGATTCGCTGATGTCCGTCTTGAATGCACACACCAAAGATGGAACAGTCAAGGTAAGCCAGGGAATGAAAGATTTTCTTGACGTGGGTGCTGGCAAAAACCCCCAATCCGAAAGTGTCACGGAAATTTCCAACAAAATCAAAAACGGCGAATCCATTAATCAGGAACAGGCTCAGGAAATGTATGCCTGGGTGGCCGATGCAAAGCTTAAAGTTGTGCCCCCTGAATATTCCAGTGAAACACTGGCAGCTCAAGCCAAGAGCGCACGAGAACGCTATGACCAGAACGTCGCAGCCAGCAAATCCAGAATCGGTATTTGGGCTCTTAATTAATTCCAATGTAACTCCCTGACCGAAGCCTTTAATTGAATTGTCAGGATTTAAAACCAGGAGCTTCTCATGAACACCGCCGCTGCCACTCCAAATACTGCTGCAAGCTCATCCATGGCGACTGCAAGCAACACACCGCCTATAACTGCAGATTCCCTGATTCAGGACTGGATGGACAAGAACGGAATTGAAGACCTTAGCAAGCTGTCGTTGACCGATCTTCAAAATCTGATCAAGTCGTTGTCCAAGACCCCCAACGCCAGCGGAGTCAGCTCAATATTGAGTCAGCTCAAACAACAGGAAAATGCCTGGAAATCTGCAGGCAATGGAAAAAATGAACTTTCCAACAAAATAGACGAATTGAAGTTTCAGCAAAAGTGCATTGATACCCTCGCAAAAGCCACCAAGGGACCAGACGAGCTTGATACAGCATCCAAAACGATTGCAACCTCCCTGCAAGGTCTTGAAAAACTGAACAATACTTTGCTGAAAGGTTCGCTGTCCTGGGAAGAGGATTCCGGCCCTGCAACAAAAGAAGCCATTACAAGTTTATTGGCTCAACTCGATGGCTTGAAAGCAGCCGGGCAAGATCTTGAAAAACTGGGTTTGCAAGGTTTGTACACACAAATGACCGAAGCCAATGCCACTTACACCAGTGCCTTGACTGCTGCGGGAACAGATGATGCCAAAACCAAAATAGCGGGCTCTGATCTTCGAAAAAACCTTGCAACGGCCTTCAAGGAATATTATTTGTCTGCAGGGCTTTCAGAAACGCACGGTCTTGTTCAAAGAGAAGGAGATACGGCAAAAGGAGAGTCTGTCTACCAAGGTTTTCTCACCACCCCCATGGATGAGAACTGGCGGCCACATTCAGCAGGTTCAAGCAAAAAAGAAGTGCAAAACGCCCTGGATGAATCGCATCGCATGTTTAAAGAAGCGGAAGCAAAAGGCGATACCGACGGGATGAAGTATTTCAAGGAAAGAATGGGTTTGCTGCGTACTGCCGGTGAAAAACTTGCAGATGGCAAAACCCGCCCATTGGTTGCAGTGGTTGAAATGTACATCGGTCTGATCAACCTGGACTCCGTACGCCTGACAGGCTTGCGTCAAAATGCGCTAGATGCAGGTGAACAGGATCTTGCCGACAAAATCAAAACCCGTATTGATGAAATAGGACAACTCATTCAGGAGGTTGTGAAGGGTCAGGTCAAACTGCTCGACAACGAACAGAACATGATGGCCGCCATTCGAACTTGATGGCTTCCATTTTACTCGGCCAGAAGTTTCAGGAGAGCCCGCAATGACTACTTCAAGTTCGTCGGTTTTGCCTTCAGCCACAGCGACTGGAGCATCAGAATCAAGTGAAGACACTTTCTTTGAAAGCCTTGCATTATTTACTCTTGAAAATCTGAAAAAAGCCAGGGAAACCCTGACCGGAATCATGGAAGGTCTGGAGGGAACAGAGCGGGCGAAAGTTTCCTACATTCGGGATCAAGTCGACAAGTTCATTGAACAACTAAAAAAGTCAAAATCTGCTGGCGTGCTGGGCAAGGTATTCAAGGCCCTCGGTATTGTCGGGCTGATTCTCTCTGCCTTGGTGGCCTGTATCATCCCCACCCCCATGACAGTGGCTATTTTTGCAGTGGCCTTGGTAATGGTGATGGAGCCGCTGATTGCTGAAGCTGGGGGCTACGACTCCGTCATTCAGAAAGGGATGAGCGAGATGATGAAAGGCCTTTCCAGTGTATTCGGCAATGTCGGTGGGGCAATTGTAGGCGCCATCCTCATCTTGGTGATGATGTTGCTGGTCACTTCTGCGGCGGCAAGTGGATTGGCGATGATGGGTACTTCGTTGGCACAATCCACGTCCGCGGCAGCTCAGTTTCTGCGCCAGTTACCCAATTTTCTGCAAGGCATGTTAACCGGTGAATTGACCATGTCACAGCAAGCAGCCCTGCTTCGTTTTCTGGAAGCGACCGAGTCTTGCATTACTGCTGCACAAGGTGGTCTACAGGTGGGCATGGGGATGCTCAAAATGGAAGTGGCCAAGCTGATGCATGCGTTTGAGCTTGATCAGGCTTCCATTGATCTCATTAATCATCTACTGGAGTCTGTTGGTCAAGACGCAGCGGCGTATCAAAGCGAGATCAACAACCAACTTCAAATGATGCCGCAACTCTTTGCCCCTCTTCAGGCCTAGTCGTGGCAATTTTAAAAATCCGGAGCCAACCATGAGCATGAACGAAGTTTCTACCCCGATTACTACATCTTTCACATCCACAGTCCCGGCGGGAACTTCCAAGGCCTCCACAGCCCCCTTGAGCACCCAGGAAAAAACCCAGCTTACAGAAGAACTGATGTCTTCATTTGCAATGACCAAGGAGCAAGCAGGAGTATTTCTCAATTCAGTTGACCCTGCGCAAGTTCGAACCTACCTGGACTTGGCGAGCGGCAAATCAAACATCTCCCGTGATCAGGCCAAGCAAATGTGGGGACTCTCGGACGAAGAACTCGATAAAATGTTTGGGAATCAAAAAACACTCGGCGTATTCGACAACCCTTTTGGTGACTTGTTCATCCGCTTTTTGATGTTGAGTTATTCCTTGGGTCTTGACGTCAAGAAACTGATGATGGATGTCTCAGGACTACGCTTTGATCAGGCGGTTGATGCCGCACAAAAACGACTGGATGGAGCAACGACCGAGTTTGCCTGCGCCATGGCGGCGGCTGCGATCTTTATCGGCTTTTCAGGTGCAAGCTTCTACAAAGTTGCCCAAATGCGAAACGACAAAACAGTCAATCCTCATGACCCAAAGTGGCAATGGTACAGCCCCATGACAGCCAACCTGATGACGCAACCCATTACTTCAGGTGGACAGTTCGGTAAGGCACTAGAAGACTACGATGCCTCAATACTGGATGGACACAATCAACTACTCGACAACGTGTACCAGCAACTAAGCACCGCCTGGCAAGGTTCCAACGATGCTCAACGCGGCTACCTCGCCGGACTTTAATTTCGTATCAGGAGCAATCGCATGTCAGCAACCAGTACAGTAAACACCGCCTACGTGCCTAACGCAGGTCTCACACCCAGCAACGTGGACGGCGACGGGAATGAGAACATTGGAATGACAGTGGTCGACGGTGAAAACAAGTTCTACTACAAAGCAGGCAAAAGCGTATTTCTCTTTAACAGTGAGGCTGAACGCCAAAGCATGCTGGAGTGGGCCAGCTCGGTCAGTGGCGTTGCCATCGATGATCTTGAAGCAAAAGACGTCAAAGGTGTCGTCAACAAATATGAACTGACCACCGACTGGAATACGGTATCGGATTTATTCACTGGAGATGATGGCAAGGAAACTCGGGCATGGATGATCACTGTCAAAACTCCAATTTTTGACAAGATTGATACAAAAATTTCTAAAGATTTTTTTGGTGGAGAAGCCCCATTTTTCTCGCCCGGATCAGAACAATACCTCAAGCATCGCACATTCAATTTCAATGGAGATCCAGCTGTAGATGGTGGGCAACTCGCTGGTTTGACTGGCAGCGCACAGTTTCTTTTTAACAAGAACTATGAGGGCAAGACTACCACGCCTACTGACCTGGCCGCCTTACCTGACCCTGTTGAAACGCTGTGCAAATCACTTTTTGGAAGTGATGTTGCCATTACCCAGGAACACCTCAACATCCTCAAACTGATGGGATTGGTGACAGGTGATGCGACGAAAGGTGTAGGCGACTGGGCCTTGTCTACTGCAGGGCAAACCAGCTCTTCCAAACTTGCAGAGAAAGAACCACTCAAGTTTATTGCTTCCATGGCCACACTGGCCATGAAACCTGAAGACCTCGTGGAAGCTTCTGGCGCGTCCGTGTTCTTCAAGGGTGATGCATATGCCCCAGTTGCAGACTCGAACCCGGCGAAAAATTATGCAGCAACAGATGTTGAAAGCCTGGCCAAGAAAGTTTACAAGAACATGGAAGGTACAGTCGAGACCTTGCCGGCTGGACTTGGAGCCACTACAGGACAGAAAGACAGTATTCTGAAACTTGTTACCAATCTTCTGAATTTGCCCGCCACCACCACTTGGGAACAATTGACACCATCTCAAATCAACACCGCTATTTCGATGGGGTTGGCCGCTTACAACCCCACCACCAATGCGCTGACTCTGACCGGCAATGGAGCTACTTACATCAGCAGCAAGGCAGCTGTGCCTGCCACGGCTCCGCCCGTAACAACAGCTGCTGCCGAACAAGATACTGGCTTGAAAGCCTTCTGGGATGCATTGAATACGTTCTACACCACGGGTGGTCCACTGGGCGCAGATCGGGCAGAAGTTCACCGGCATGATGCGGGTGTCAAGAACGATCGCTTTGGCACTTTGGGTATTGGAGCGCTGGGCCAAGCAAGTGCCACAGATGAGGATTTCTGGAAGGATGCTGAACTGAGTCATTTGAACGGAGACCAGCGAACACAGCTTATCAACGCCAGCAACACCCTGCTTAAACCGGAATACGGAACATACCTTGCCCAAGTAAGTACCCTCAATGGCGGTTCAGGTGAAGCCAATGTTTTCCTGACAGGTCAAATGAACACCTGGCTGGTGAACAACCATGGCGACTGGCAAGGTCAGGGTGGCGCTGGCAGCGACGACAGAGCAACTGCAAACTTCAACAATGCCGCATTTGCTGTACCAGCCACTTTTGTATTCGATGCAACTGGTTTGTCGATGAGCGCCGAGACTACCGCCAGCATAGACGCCATGTCGGCAAAACTGTTTGGTAAAAACTTCTCGGCCATGACAGCGGACGAGAAGAAAAAAGCGATGTACATTCTGACCTCTTCGTTCAACACCTTTGCTTACACCCCGCCTGTTTATGCAGAGGTGGCCGGTGCTACTGCCGATGCGAAAACCACGAACAGGGTTATCACTCCAGGAATGGTGTATACACGCCCAGGCATTGTTGTTCCCGGAAGTGTTTCCCCCAGTGAACTCGCTGTGCCTGAAAAAGTAGAAAATCAAGAAGCAGAGGATGAAGAGGAGTATGAAGAGAACTGGTACGGAAACTCTTGAGATCCCTCAACTTCAGAATATGTTGAAATATGGCTAAAATTGGCTGGGTCAATATCGCGGAAAAAGCAGCATTCGCTTACCCGTCCCCGAGAAAGTTTATTCCTCCAAAAGACATGAATACGCTTTCGAAGGGTTTTTTATCTTGCCCAGCCATGCGACATTATTTTGATGACACCTACATGGTTTGCAGTGCATTTTCATTGAGACTTCGAAGGGTAACCGAGGGGAAAGGATTCACAATTCGACCCGTTTACCCTTTCACCAGTCTTGCAACCAATCAAGTTTCAAAACTAGTCAAAATTCAACCTGAGTCAACTTGGCGCAAGCCTGAACGTGTTGTGCTACAGATATCGACTCCTTACCTGTTTTTTTCAGATGATCCAATTGAAATAGAACAGATGCACCCAACTTTAGGCGACAGCGACTCACTGAACTGGAACCTCATACCAGGTCGATTTGATATTTTCGCCTGGCAGCGTGCATTGAACTTTGCTGCGGAATGGGACAGCCTCCGAGGAGACTTCATTCTTCGAACAGGCGACCCTATGTATTTTTTGAGATTTGCAGGTGATTGTAAAAAGCCCAATGAACTGATCGAGTTTCCTATGAGCAATGAACTGCGGGAACGGCTTCGACTTTTTCGAGGCATTGCCGCAGTTAGGCGTGGCACTTTCGGACTGATGGCTGAAGCTTCACGTGCACGGGAAAACATCAAACTGATGGAGTAAGCGGGCGATGACTGGAATATTTGTGAATGAGATAGTGTCAGTGTATGAACACGAGGGCTGCGCCACCCTCACGCTTGCTTATCAAAACAAGACACAACCGGCTGAAAACACGGAACCATCCCCTATGACCGCTGATTTGATCAACATTGTCATGCCAATCAAACAACTTTCATCCCTGCACTTGGCACTTTGCAAGACTTTGGGTTTGTCGCTTGATGAAGCACCTGACAAGTATCAGTTGCAGACTCATCCAGAAGAGTCTTTGGGTGAACCCTTGTTTACATCTGAAGGCTCTTCTGCCTGATTGTTGGCAGACAGCTGGAAGACAGCACGAAACACCTCTGCAGCCAATTCCAGGTGATCTCGCTGAATGTACTCATCCACTTCGCAATCACTGTAAATCATGCGAGCAAGCTTCACATTCACAATGATAGGAATACCCAATTCCGTTGCACGCCGGCGAATCTCGAATGCCTCGAGGTCTTCACCCATGGCCACAATGTAGGGAATATCATGAACACCTGGCTCATAATCCAATGCGACAGAAATATGGGTTGGATTCGCAACCACGACTTTTGAAGAAGTGATTCGACTCAAGGACGAGTTAAGCAGATTGCGGTGCTCTCGTTTGCGATGCTGAACCATTTGCTGGTTTCCATACATCTGCTTCTGTTCGTCCTGTACGTCGCTGAGACTCATTTTCAGATTCTTTAACCAGTTTTTCCTTTCAATCACCCAGTCAAGAAATGCCACGACAATAAAGGCGGCTAAAGTCGTGAAAATCACCTTCTTAAGTACGCCCTCCAGCAAGCCCAGCATTTCTTCCATGCCAGCCCTGTAGCTATACACCATGTCATTCAGCATACCGACAAAAACCTGAAACACAACCCAGGCGACAATCAGGACTTTGCACAGCGCCAGCAGGAGTTGGAGTACGGATTTTTTGGAAAAAAGATTCTTGAAGTTTTGAACTACATCCAGTTTTTTGAATGAAGGCATTGCGGCCTCTGGAGCCACAAGAAAGCCGATTTGAAACCAGGTGAGTAGAGTGGTAGCAAGCGCACACACGGCGACAATTGGAAAAGTTGTCAGCAAGAACACTTCAAAAGCAGCAGCAATTACATCGCCGGAAAAATGGTGGGGAGATTGAAGCCCAGCGGTGACGATCACATTCATCAATTCTGTAAAGTGATTTCGGTAACCGGGCATGGACCAAAATATGACGGCATAAGCAATCAGCAAATTGAATACAATCTTGATGTCTTTGCTGACAGAGACTTGGCCTTTCTTACGGGCATCCTCAATTTTCTTTTGGGTGGCTGGCAGGGTTTTTTCACCGCTCATCGTCCTACCTCCAGCAAGGTATTCAATGACTCACTGTATTGTCTAAACAACCAGAAGATGTCCTCTTCTGCAAAATGCAGCAAACCAACCAAGGCCAGTATCCCGAACAGACTTTTCAGGCTGTATTCCATGCTGTACACCTGAAGTTGCTGTGCAAAAGCAGAAATGATCTGAACTGCAAGTTCCACTGCCAGCACAGCAATCAATACTGGCCCACTCAACAGCACCGCAAAAGTCAAACAATCCGCTGCCAGGCGCAGCAGGGTTTGGAGCCATAGATCAGCACCCAGCAGACTGAAGGTTCCCGGTGGCATCAGTAGATAACTTTGAAGCAGGTGCACTGACACCGCATGTAACCCAGGACCGGCCAGAATCAACGCAGTAAAGAAGTAGCCAAACAATGTCTCGATTGGAAGTTCTTCACCCGCATCATTTCCTGTGACTTGACCTGCAAACGTAGCACCCCGGTATACATCCACCAAGGCACCGAAACCCTTGAATGCATAATAGGGAAATGCGATGATCAAGCCCAACAATGATCCGATCAACACCTCACTTAAAAAGGTAAGCAAAGTGAATGCAGGCGCCGTTTGAGGCGCTGTGAAATACTGCGTGGAGGCCAGCACAGGGTAAAGAATCAACGCACTGCCCACTGACATTTTGATCAAGTTGCTGCCATTGGCCTTCGACAGCAGAGGGAAAAAAAGCATGAAGGCAATAGTTCTCGGCAGGTGATAGGAAAGCACCGAGACAAACTCTCGAAGCGGGTCACCAGTGCCAATGAATAACTCTTCCACTTATTGCCCCGGCAATGCAATCAGAGTGAGAATGGCCTCTGTGAATTGCATCAATGTTCCCGCCATCCATGGGCCAAGCATGACCAGTGTCAAGGTTACACAAAGCAGCTTGATGGCAAATGGCAAGGCCTGGTCCTGCAGCTGAAATATCGCTTGAATAAAACCCAGCACAAAGCCGATCACCATGGTGACGATAACTACTGGAGCCGCCACCAGGAAGGACAGCCACAGCGCCTGGTTCACGTAGTAACTCAGCATGGATTATCCCAAATAAGAATTGACCAGGCCTTGAAGAATCTTGGCCCATCCTTCTATAGCCACAAACAGGATGATTTTTAAAGGAACGGTGATCGACATTGGCGACACCATCATCATTCCCAAGGCCATCAGACCACTGGAAACCGCCAGATCAATAATGACAAAAGGCAAGTAGAGATAAAGCCCTATCCTGAACGCCTCGGACAACTCAGAGGCCACAAAGGCGGGCATGACCACAAACAGGTCGGATTTACTGACGGGCGCTGCGTTGTACTTTTTCTGAAACTGCTGAGCTGTGTCATAAAATCTTTCCAGATAATCCGGATTCAGGTTGTTGATCATGAACTGCTTGAAGGGTGGTACGGCTTCATTGATGGAGATCAATACCTCCACACCCGTGACCGGCATTTTCCCCTCAGGTGCAAACCGTTGCCCGGCGTCAGTAAGAACCGGCCCCATGATCAACAGACTCATCACCATGGAAATACCGTACAACACCATGTTGGAGGGCACTTGCTGCACACCAATTGCATTGCGAAGAATCAAAAGAACTGCAGAGATTTTCAGGAAGGAAGTTGCCGTAACAGCCACCAAGGGCAATATCGACAAAGAGGCGATGGTAACAACCAGTCCAATTGGATTAATCGACTCTTGCATGATTAGTTCAATCCAGCCGCTTGGTAATTTGAATCATGACCTGGTCCTGAAAGTTGACCAGTTCACCTTCAAGAATGGGTGAACCCATGACACAAAGCTTGACGTACGGAAGCGAATGCTCGCGAAGTTCGATCAAGGTACCTGCCTGCACATTGCATAGATCATTGAAAAGGACAGTGGTTTTTCCCGCATGAATTTCCAGCTGAATTTCCTCGAGTGGTGCAATTGGGCTGCCGTCAAGCAGGTTGTCCTGCGTTTCAGAGTCGCCGATGTCATCGGACCCAAAATAAAGTGTGGTGTCTTCTTCGTTCATTTGAATGAATACCTCAAATTGTTTTTTCAAATTTCTGTGATTCTTGAACCGAATCCCGCCACGGAGTCGGACTCCAACATCAGGGACGTGAAAGTTCTGCACAGCCAGAAGATCCCCCTCTCCAAGTGAAGCCAATTCCTGTGTACTCCACAAGCTCCGGGTGGGGTATATGGAAATAACTGACGGGATACGTATAGCGCACCCCATTCGCTCATGATTTCTCCAGAAGTCGGTGCTGTAGGTTCTGATTTTTTGGTCCAGACACTGAAGGGTTGGGGTGTCTGCTGTCATCACGACTTTGCACTCGCGACGATGATCAAGCGCAAGGTAAGTGACAGGTTCCTTGGCAGGCCATTCCTCAACAGTCAGAAACCGGTGAATCTGGAGACTCAGCATTAAGGCGAGTTCACTGACAGCACTGACCACGATGTCAAAGATGGGCACAATTTCTTCCGCATTCCAGTGAACGAGACGCGGCGAAACGATACAACCTGTGCGCTGAAATACATACGCAGGATCAACCGCCAGATCAACCTGATTACCCTCTTCGGAGTACGCCAGTAACCAGACGCTGGTACTTAGTCCACCTGTATAGGGGAAGTTCTGCGTGTAGCGTAGCGACAAGCCACTGACAGTAGGCGATTCAAATGGATAGCTGTATTGAACCTGTTGGCATTGCCGGGCATAAATTCGTGTTGATACACGGTCGTACCCTACTTTTCTAAGCCCTGAGACCAGCCAGGGGCTGGGTTTTTCATCCTGCGGGGGATCAATGACTTCCATATCCGAGCTCAGTTCTTGCGCCATTCGATGACCTCTTCAATGGCAATTTTTTTCTTCTCTGCAACCTTTGCAATTTGCATACTTTCTTCGAGTCGTTCGTTGGAACTCTCGAGCCGCTTCTGAGCCAGTTCAATGTCACGATTGGCATCCATGATCTGTTGTACACCTCTCAATTGCATCTTGGAGAAAGCCTCCACTCGATCGATTTTCACAAACTGGCCACTGACCAGTTCGCCCAACCGTTCCTGCTGAAGCTGACGCACCTGGATTTCAGTCGCGGTCAACGCCTGCACCTTGTCCACTACGTCTTTGGCCATTGAGTTTCGTTCCATTTCCCTGGCACGAGCTGCCCGACTCAAGGAGTCGGCGCGCATTTTTCGAATCTGCAGAATGGAACGGAGGTCTTTATCGATTGAATCCATTCATTGTGTCCTGTTCGGTAATTGCAAGAAACGACGAAACCAGTTCTTCAAGCTGCCTCAAGGCCTGTGCAGGGTCAACCGGCTGCATTCTGTTCTGCTGACACCAAGCGTCCAGCATTGGTTTAACTTTCACAGCTTCATCGATTAGCGCGTCTGTTCCTGTTTTGTACTCATTTAACCGAACCAGCAATTCGACTTCCTGATACAGGGAATAAATCCTGCGAAGCCCTGCTGCAGCACGCTTGGTTTTTTCGTCCGCTACTGAATGCATCACCCTGGACAGGCTACGTAACGGATCAATGGCGGGGAAATGATTGCGCTCCACGAGTTTGGGAGTCAGAACAATGTGACCGTCAAGCAAGCTTTTCGCTTCGCTGGCGATCGGATCGTCTTCAATGCGGTCACCTTCCATGAGCACCGTGAAAATCGCGGTTATGGAGCCGGTTTCAGTGCGCCCCGCTCTCTCTACCAAGGCGGGCAAAATGGAGTACACCGATGGGGTAAAACCAGCCTGTGTGGCAGGTTCACCTGCCATCAAACCGATTTCACGCTGGGCCCGGGCCAGTCGGGTAATAGAGTCGATCAACAGCAGCACCGACTTTCCCTGATCCCGCAGGTACTCAGCAACCGACATGGCTGTGAATGCGGCCCGCACGCGTTCTATGGGAGATTTGTCAGAAGTTGCGCACACAAAAAAACTGCGCTGACGGATGGTGCTGTCTATTTCATTTTCAATGAATTCCCGAAGCTCACGACCCCGCTCTCCGACCAGACCAAATACCACGGCATCGACTTTGGCCCCCCGGACAATCTGGGCCATCAAAGTACTTTTTCCACAGCCTGGTGGTGCGAAAATGCCTACCCGTTGCCCCACACCGAAGCTGAGCAGGTTATCGATTACCTTGACTTGGGTAATAAGCGCTTGCTTGACGGGAGGACGACTGGTGGCGGGTGGTGCAGGCCGAATGACCGGGCTTGCATCAGGATCAAGTGACAATACACTGTCACGTGAGTTCAGTGGATCAGCAAGGTTACGACCCATGCCGTCGAGAATCAGTGACAATTGCCTCGCACCTGGTTTGACGGAGTGTGGGCGGCCCAATGGCCTGACTGTAGAACCCAGCGCAATTCCCACTACGGATTGCAGACAGGAAATGGTGGCCAGGTTCTCTGTGAAAGCGATCACTTCGCCAAGTACGATTCGACCATCGGAAGCTTCAATTTCGCACAATTCACCCAGCAAGACAGTGGGCAAGTGTGCCTTGACCACAGACACAACGATTTCGGACACATAACCGATTCGCCGGACAGGATTGAGGTTTACAAGCCTTTCCCGCAACTGGTCGATGGTTCCCTGTTCCAGTGCAGCCAGGTTATTGGCCTGCATTAGAGAGGTACCTCATAGGTGGCAACACCCTGAAAAACCACTTTGTTGCTATCGATGCTGGAGATTGTCAAACCGTTGTAGCTTCCCCCCTCAAACAGCATTGCGCCATCGCGCAACACCACGGCGGGTGCCCTGCCCAGGACAATCTGCTCAACGTCGATCGCATCCACCTTGAGCTGCTCATTAGTGAACTTCAAAGCAGCATTCAGTTCTACAAAATTGCCATAATCCCTAGCGTAGGCAGACAGTTGCCGCTCAAGGGCGATTCCCTGTACTCGTGAAAGTTCGGCATTGATCTGAATGCGGTTTTCCTGCCTCTCTGCAGAAATTCCCTTGGTGTCCAATTGCTGGGCAAACAACTCCAGATCGCGAAGAACATTGATGGCCATGGTCACCCCAATGGGCACTTCAGCGGCTCTCTCTGCTTGAGGGCCTTTTTTGCCCAATACACTGGCTTGGGTTTTGGCCACACCGGCTGTCCCGAAAAACAGGATCAGTGAAGTCATTAGCAAACAGACAATGAAAAGAAAGGCAACAATTGCACGTGCACCCAAGCCCTGCAGAAAACGCAGAAAGGTGTGCATCATGTGGAATGAACTTTCCCCCATGCGCGACGCAATACTGTGGCTGACCGTGATCAAAGTCATGTCCAACTGGATGTGACGATAATCCAGCGTGACGGTTTGGGAGGGGAACAGTGTGTTTTCTACTTTGCTATTGTCAGCAGAAAGCAGTTTGGCCCCAGGGTCCATTCCCTCAATGACATACCTTCTGCCATACCGGCTTAATGTAATCAATGAATCCGGAATTTCCGGGTCACACAAAAAGACGTCTGCCCTGGAAGACGCGCCCAGTGTGACAAAAGCTTTTGTCAAATTCCATACAGCCCCGGCGTGAAGACCGGATTTGGCTTTGATTTGCAGTTGCATCATGGTGACTCAGTTCCTGCTTAACGATTTGAAGAATGCAACTCGGTAATTGCAATGTTGCCAAGCACTTGTATTTCCAGGTTGGATGAAACCTCCTGATGGGAAAGGACGGGTATGCAGAACAGTGATCGCTCGATCATCTGGCGAATATGGATTCGACAATCCATGGAACATACAATGGCTGGTGGGAGGTCTTCGTGAAGATAGGGGCCCATTTGCTGCTCGATCATCGCCACCATTTCATTGATTGAACTGGAGTCAATATCAAGATAGCTGTTGCTACCTTGACTTCGAACCGACTCACGAATGATCTGTTCAAACTCGACATCCAGCAAAAGAATTCGCATGGTTTTGGATTGAGAGTACTGATGACAGATTTGTTCATGCAGGGACCTGCGAACCTGTTCTGTAATGACATCCACATCACGTTCACGCTGCCCCCACTCAATGAGGGAGTTAAAAATGGTCCGGAGGTTCTTGATCGACACACGTTCACGCATCAGCTTTTGCAACACTTCAACCACCTTGGTGGTGGGCAATACCCTTTCAAGCTCCTTGAGTTGCTCAGCGAAGCGATCTCCAAGGGAAACCAGATGCCGCTGGTATTCATTGAGCGTAAACATCTGATGAATTCTGCTGACCAACAAAATTTCCACCTGTTCAAGCAAGCGCGATTCGTATGTTTTGTAGACTAAGCCGTGCTGGTCCAACCTGGGCTTGAAAGTTGGCTCACACAGGTGGTGATACCGCCCGGTGGTTTTGTCTTTCTCAACAGCAAATTCAATTTGAGCATCAACATTCTGGATTTTTTCAGTTGGCTCCAGAATGCTCATCCGTTTTTCGGACAGGTTCAGGCTGAGTGCAGGCACACCGAAGACATAGACCTCCGCATAGGCCTCACGGTGGCGCGTCAAGTCAAACAAGGGGAGAACAATGCCGAGTTGTTCAACTTGCCTGTTTCTGGCGATTCTGCAAATGTTTTGGATCTGGTTGATGACTGTAGGCTCTACGTCCTCGGGTACCCGAATTTGCAGGGGGGCATAGGTGTCAGTGGTCGTGACATCTTCCAGGGCCTTTCTGTGGTCAGGTCCCATCAAGTCCGTAAACTGCTGTTCAATATTGATTTCCTTGGGCTTCTCATCTCTACCGGACATGAAATACCAGCCCGTAAAAAATGCCAGGGAAGTAATCACGAAAACAGGTGCGGGCATGCCTGGAACAAATGCAAACAGCAGGCAAAACACACCACTGATTTGCAAGGCATTTGAGTTTCGGGACAAATCCTTGAACATGTCGGATGCGGTGCTGGAACCCTCTTCTTCACCCTTGGTAACCCGGGTCACAATAAGGCCTGCAGCAACGGAAATCAGCAAGGAAGGAATGATGGCTACCAATCCGTCGCCTACGGACAAAATGGAATAGATATTGGCAGCTTGAGAAAAGCTCATGTCTTTTTGCAGCATTCCCACTGCAAGTCCACCAAGCAAATTGACCCCAGTGATCACCAAACCGGCAATTGCATCGTTTTTGACGAACTTGATGGCACCGTCCATGGCTCCAAAAAGCTGGGACTCTTTCTCAAGGTTTGCACGCTTTTGTTTGGCCATGCTTTGATTGATCAAACCAGACCTGAGGTCGCTGTCAATGGACATTTGTTTGCCCGGCATGCCGTCAAGTGAAAAACGTGCTGCCACTTCAGCGACACGTTCAGAGCCTTTGGTTACCACCAGAAAATTCACCACCGAGATGATGATGAAAATGGTCAGACCTACCGCGATATTTCCACCCACCACGAATTCGCCAAAGGTCTGAACAATGTGGCCAGCGTCGGCCTCAAGCAGAATTTGACGTGTGGTCGAGATGGTCAAGGACAACCGGAACAGCGTTGTCATGAGCAGAATGGCTGGAAATGAGGAAAAAGCCAAAGGGGTTTCAATCAACACCGCACTAATGGCCAACAGGATTGCGATGGAAATGTTAACTGCCAGCAGAATATCCAGCATCATGGGTGAGAGTGGCAGAACCATCATCACGACCATCAAGATGACCAGTGATGCACCCACAACTTCAGATCGCGCAGAAGCGAGGCGCGCAAATTTATTGATTGTTTCTATCACACGGACACCTTTAATTTTTCTAAAACTACTGGTGTTACTTATGTGACCAATAAATCACTTTAGTTCATAGTGGGCATTGGATTTTTCCCATGAATTCTCATGAAAATTTCGAGGACCAATTATCGGATTGAGCTTTGACATACGCGTAAGCAATTCCGGATACTGGATTTCATCCTCAGAGAAACCAAGGTTGAGATACAGGCGATGAGCGTGTGTGTTCTCGGTGTAGCAAAACAGTTTAAGGATGGCGCCTTCGACAAAAGCACGGGAACAAGCATGTTCAGTCAAAAGGCGACCAACACTGTGCCCTCTGTACTCGGGATGACACAAGACTCTGGCAAGCAGTTTTTCGAATCTGGTTCCATGCAGCTCGGCATAGCCGACTGCACGCCCATCCACCCAAGCCAGGTAAACCTCCAGAGGCTGGCCTGGATGGAAGCGTTCTATGGGCTCGCCAAACTGGTAATCAAGCCCACTCCAGAATTTAAACTCTTCCTCACTCTCAACCCACGCGGCAGCTTGTGCCAGGGTAGCCAACATATGATCACGGTCGTGAATGGTTTGAATTTCAAGCATGAAATGGATCCTCCTGAGGGTGAGTGCCCGCTTCATGCTTGATGGTTCAATTTAATGTGCAGGTTGGCTTACCCCACTAGAACCGTTGCCAGAGCCCGCCGTAAATCAACTTCGTCCCTGGCAGAATGAGTCAGCAAAGCCTGAAACTGATCCTGGCCGATGGTTCCCACATTGAAGTAATCGCTCTGGGGATTGGCAAAGTAGAAACCACTGACACTGGCAGCCGGGTTCATGGCCAGGCTTTCGGTAAGTGACATGCCAATTTCATCGCAGTTCATGGCTTCGAACATGTTGCGCTTGATGGTGTGTTCCGGACAGGCTGGGTAGCCGGGTGCCGGGCGAATGCCTTGGTATTTCTCGGCGATGAGATCTTCATTGCTGAGGGTTTCATCGGCCACATAGCCCCAGAGGTCTTTGCGAACCCGCTGGTGCAGGCATTCAGCAAAGGCTTCAGCCATGCGGTCGGCAAGTGCTTTGAACATGATGGAACTGTAGTCGTCAAGCGCGGCCTGAAACTCCTTTTCCTTTTTCTCGACGCCCAAACCGGCAGTGACGGCGAACAAACCGATGTAGTCGTCGCCCAGCCCTTTCGGTGCAATGAAGTCGGCCAGTGACTTGTTGGCAATGCCTTCGCGCTTTTCGCCTTGCTGACGCAGCGGGCTGTAGGTGAACAGCACATTGCTTCGCGTTTCGTCTGCGTACACTTCAATGTGATCGTCGCCAACGGTATTGGCAGGGTAAAACGCCACGGCTGCATTGGCTTGCAACCAGCGGCCTTCGATACACTTTTTCAGCATGGCCTGGCCATCTTCAAACACTTTGCGTGCTGCTTCGCCCACCAGTTCATCTTCCAGCACGCGCGGGTAACCGCCGTGCAGGTCCCAAGTCTGGAAGAACGGAGTCCAGTCGATGTACTGGGCGATGTCGGCCAGGTCGTAATTCTTGAAGTAGCGTTTGCCGATGAATTTTGGCTTGGGTGGCGTGTAGGCGGCCCAGTCAATTTTCTGCTTGTTCGCGCGCGCGGCTTCAATGGAGATCAGCGGTTGTGCCTTCTTGTTGGCATGCTGTTCGCGAACACGTTCGTATTCGGTTTTCAGGTCGGCCTTGAAGGTGTCTGCGGACTCATCGGACAACAGATTGGAGGCCACGCCGACAGAACGGCTTGCGTCTGACACATATACGGTTGGGCCTTCATAATGCGGCGCAATTTTCACGGCAGTGTGTACACGGCTGGTGGTGGCTCCGCCGATCAACAGTGGAATGCCCCGGTCGCGGAAATACGGGTCACGTTGCATCTCGCTGGCCACATAGGCCATTTCTTCAAGCGAGGGCGTGATGAGGCCGGACAAGCCAATGATGTCGGCATTGATTTCCTTGGCCTTGGCGAGAATTTGCTCGCAAGGCACCATGACACCCATGTTCTCGACTTCGAAGTTGTTGCACTGAAGCACCACGGTGACAATGTTCTTGCCGATGTCGTGGACGTCGCCCTTCACAGTGGCAATCAGGATTTTACCCTTGGCTTTGGCGTCGCCACCAGCGGCCACCAACTGCTTTTTCTCTTCTTCGATGTACGGGATGAGGTGGGCCACCGCCTGCTTCATGACGCGGGCGCTTTTCACCACCTGGGGCAGGAACATTTTGCCGGCACCGAACAGGTCACCGACCACGTTCATGCCGTCCATGAGCGGCCCTTCAATCACATTGATTGGGCGACCACCGCGTGCTGAAATTTCAGCGCGGCATTCTTCGGTGTCTTCAACAATGAAGTTGGTGATGCCGTGGACCAGTGCATGCGCCAGGCGCTTTGCAACTGGCTGGTTGCGCCACTCCAGGTTTTCTTCCAGCTTTTTGCCGCCAGCCTTGAGGGTGGCTGCGAATTCGATCATGCGCTCGGTAGCGGTTTTGCCGAAGTCGGGATCGTTGGCAGGCAATGTGGGCTGGCGGTTCAGCACAATGTCTTCAACGCGGGCTTTGAGTTCGGGCTCGAGGTCGTCGTACACGCCCATCATGCCGGCGTTCACGATGCCCATGGTCATGCCATTTCTGATGGCGTGGTACAGGAACACGGTGTGAATGGCTTCGCGGGCGGGTTCGTTGCCGCGGAAACTGAAGGAGACGTTGGACACGCCACCGGAAATTTTGGCGTGCGGCAGGTTTTTCTTGATCCAGCCGGTGGCTTCGATGAAGTCGTTGCCGTAGTTGTCGTGTTCTTCAATGCCTGTTGCAATGGCGAATACGTTGGGGTCGAAGATGATGTCTTCAGCCGGGAAGCCGACTTCATTGACCAGAATGTTGTAGGCGCGTTCGCAGATTTCGGTTTTGCGGGCAAGCGTGTCGGCCTGGCCTTTTTCATCAAAGGCCATGACGATGACGGCGGCACCATAACGCTTGCACAGGCGGGCCTGGCGCTTGAATTCGTCTACGCCTTCCTTCATGGAAATGGAGTTGACCACGGGCTTGCCTTGCACGCATTTCAGGCCAGCCTCGATGATGTCCCATTTCGAGGAGTCGATCATGACGGGCACGCGGGAAATGTCGGGTTCCGAGGCCATGAGGTTCAGGAACTTGACCATGGCTGCTTTGGAGTCGAGCATGGCTTCGTCCATGTTGACATCCACGATTTGCGCGCCGTTTTCAACCTGCTGACGGGCCACGCTCAGGGCTTCGTCGTACTGCTCGTTCAAAATCATTCGGGCAAAGGCCTTGGACCCGGTGACGTTGGTGCGCTCGCCGACGTTGATGAACAGGCTGTCGTCATCAATATTCAGGGGCTCAAGACCAGACAGGCGGCACTTGGGTGCGATGGTGGGTACAGTGCGGGGCTTCTGATCTTCCAAGGCCTTGGCAATGGCGGCGATGTGGTCGGGCGTGGTGCCGCAGCAACCGCCGGCGATGTTCAGGAAACCGGCCTGCGCGAATTCCTTGACCAGGCTGGATGTGATGTCGGGTGTTTCATCAAAGCCGGTGTCGCTCATCGGGTTGGGCAGGCCAGCGTTGGGGTAGACGCAGATGGGTACATCGCAAATCTTGGACAGCTCGGCCACGTAGGGGCGCATGAGCGAGGCACCGAGGGCGCAGTTCAAGCCGATGGTGATGGGCTTGGCATGGCGGACCGAGTTCCAGAAGGCCTCAACAGTTTGGCCTGACAGCACGCGACCGGACGCATCGGTGACCGTGCCGGAAATCATGATGGGCAGTTTGTTGCCGGAGTCTTCGAAATACTGGTCGATGGCGAACAGTGCGGCCTTGGCGTTCAGGGTGTCGAAAATGGTTTCGACCAGCAACAGGTCCACGCCGCCTTCTACCAAGCCTTTTGTTTGCTGGTAGTAGGTTTCAACCAGTTGGTCAAACGTGACGTTGCGCGCGCCGGGGTCGTTCACATCGGGGCTGATGGACGCTGTTTTGGGCGTGGGTCCGAGCGCGCCAGCGGCAAAGCGGGGCTTCTCGGGCGTGGAATACTTGAGGCAGGCTTCTTTACACAGGCGGGCGGCTTCGCGGTTCATCTCGTCAACGAGGTGTTCCATGTCGTAGTCGGCCTGGGCCACGGTGGTGGCACCGAAGGTGTTGGTTTCCAGAATGTCGGCACCCGCGGCCAGATACTGCTCATGAATCTCGGTCATGATGGCAGGCTGGGTCAGCACCAACAGTTCGTTGTTGCCCTTGATGTCGCGATGGAAATCAGCGAAGCGTTCGCCGCGGAAATCGGCTTCCGTGAGTTTGTAGCGCTGAATCATGGTGCCGGTTGCACCGTCCAGAATCAGGATGCGTTTTTGGAGTAATTCACGGAGTTGGGCTTCGACTGCAGGGCCGTTGACCACCAGTGTGGTGGGGTTGGCAGACGAAGAAGCGGAGCGCGTGTTCATCGCGGGGCCTCTATTTGATGCAAGGGTTTGAAAACAGGCTGCATTTTAGCAGGGAATTGGCGGCAGGCGTGGTGAATTCACGCTCTAAAGCCGGTAGCAGGCGGTACGGGCGCATGGCCTTGCTTGGTTTGCTCAGGCGTAGGTTGCTTCTTCGTTTGCAAAGCGCGTGACCTTTCTTCGTTTGCTCAGGCGCATGCCCTCTTCCGCCAGAAAGCCTGACATCCCCCTTGTTGTTGAGTTCCCCGACTTAAGCGCACCCGCTAAAAAGCGGGCGGGCTGCGCTTTCGGCTTGCAGCCGAACGGACGAGGAACTCAACACAAGGGCAGGCTTTCTTGAATGGCGGTGCAAGGGCAATGCTGCCTTTGCAAACTCGAAGGACAGCGCCTGCGACTTTTGGGGAATGATATGCGACTTGCAACCGTTGGTGAGAAGCAACCGCTAACCGGCGTTAGTTCGCAGCCTGAGAGGAGTTCACCACCACCTGCTCCATAACCAGCGCAGGTTCGCAGCCTGCGAGGTGTTTGATTGCTGCATCATCTTGCCGATTCGGGGCAAGGCTTCCCGGCTGATTCGCAGCGCGGGGCGATTGCGCAAGCAATCGATGCGAAGACGCCATTGCGTTTCGCATTCCCCAAGCCAGAATAATGAAGACGGGAAACAAGCCTTGTCCAAGGCGAGATGCGCGGCAACGAACACCGACCCAAGGCATGCGCAACGAAGCATCTCAGCGAAAGGCTAGATGACCAGCAACGAACACCGCCCAAAGCCTGCGCAGCGCAAGCAAATGAAGATGCAATCTGTAGTAAAAAGTGCGTAAAATCAGGCCCTTCTATCACGCTTTGCCGCAGCACATGTTTCGTAAGCTTTGTCATTCACTCATTCAGGCCAGCGGTGTGGGCGTGCTGGCACTGACGATTTCAGGCTGCGCAATTGTCAGTGTGGGGTCTGTCAGTTCGGAAGATTACCTGTCGACCCGCCGTGGGGATGTGTTGACCACAGGAAAGCTGAGCGCCTCTGCGCGTACGGCCTTGCAGGTGGTGGGCATTGACGAGGCACGCTGCAACAGCAATATTCTGGCCTGCCGAAAGGCATTGATTGCGTCGGCAGGGCTGGGGGACGAGCAGCGACTGTCGGCTTTGTCAGAGCTTTGGCTTCAAGAAGCGCTTCAATACGAGGAAATGCAAAAACTTGAGCCGGTTAATAACACGCTGAAAGCTGCCACCCTGTCGGCCTACCTTGAAAGCGCTCGCCATGCATACGCCTACCTGTTTTATACCGATCGCACCCCTGATTTACGCGCCATGGAAGACCGGCAGGCGCAGGTTCGGGACTATTACAATTTTTCCACGCAACAGGCTGTAGTGGGTTTGTTCAACCGCTACAGGAACCAGCTTGAAAAATCGGTTTCTCAAGAAAAGACCTATTTGTTGGACTTCTCCCCCTGGAAAGTCAGCGGCAGCACGGCAGGCCTCAGCCTGAGCCACAAGGGCCAGTTGCCCAATGAGCTGGTTGCTGCGTCTGCACTCACTTTCAAAGGGCTGCGTAACCAGTATCGGCGTGATGGCCTGGGCGCTGAACTGGTGGCAGTGTTTGCCAGCAGTGTGGTAAAGCAGGAAGACGAGAACAAGCCCTGGAGTGAAACACCCTTTCCATCAGTGACTGTGATGCTACGCTTTCCCGGCAACAGCATTGAATCAGTGCTGGCCGGAAACCAGGTCGAATTGCAGGGCTTTGACCCGCACAAGAATGTGAGTGTGGATGTTCGAGGCATTCGGGTGCCGCTGGCCGCCAATTTCACGTCTGGGTACGGGCTATGGCTGGCCCGTTCGGGCTTCGCACAGGAAAGCCTGTTGTCCTTGATCGGGCGAAGTGAAACCCTGGACAAACCACGCATTTATTTGATGCAACCTTTTGACCCCAACCGCCGGGTGATTCTGATGTTGCACGGTTTGGCCAGTAGCCCGGAGGCGTGGGTGAATGTGGCCAACGAGGTACTGGGTGATGAGGAGTTGCGGCAGAATTTCCAGATTTGGCAGGTGTATTACCCCACCAACCTGCCCCTGCCATTCAACAACCGGGAAATTCGGGATGCGGTGGATGCAACCCTGAAAAACTTTGACCCGCAAGGCAGCCGCAGGGCTTCCAGAGACATGGTACTGATTGGCCACAGCATGGGTGGTGTATTGGCGCGTTTGATGGTGTCGGACTCAGGCGACCAGTTGTGGGAATCGGTATTGGATCGATACAGTATTTCCCGGCAAAGGGAGCAGCGGTTGCGCCAGAAAATCGAGCCCTATGTGATATTCAAGGCCATGCCACAACCCACACGTGCCATTTTTATTGCAGCGCCCCACCGTGGCACCCCTTATGCAGAAAACCGGTTTGCACGCTTTGTGTCTGGGTTGATCCGTCTACCCGCCACGGTGTTGAGCAGGGTAACGGAAATTGGGCAACTGCTTGTGAATTCTGACAATGCATCAGACGAGCCCTTGGTAGGTGCCATCAACAGCATCAAGAACCTGAGCGATCAGGATCCCTTTGTGCAAGAGTCGGCAAAATTGCCGATTTCGAACAAGGTCAAGTTTCATTCCATTATGGGCAATGACACGCCGAAATTGACACTGGAGGACAGCAGCGATGGCGTAGTGCCGTATGCCAGCGCAAAGCTTAAGGGTGCTGCTTCGGAATTGGTGGTCGATTCCTGGCACAGCGTGCAGGAAACACCTGAAGCCATCGTGGAAGTTCGCCGAATACTGCGTGAACACCTGGATTCATTGCAGTAAGTGATGTCGCGCAATTCAACCATTGATTTGCTAAAAGCCCTGGCATCACAGGTCATTGTGATGCACCACCTGTTGCTGTACACACCCATGTCGCCTGCTTTGCGGGCTGAGTGGCCTGCGCTGTTGGGTTTCATCGCAGACGAAGGTCGGTATGTAGTTCAGATTTTTTTGGTGATCGGTGGTTTTTTAGCCAGCCAGTCGCTATTCAATATGCTGAAACAAGGCAGGGTGGTAGCTCCCTGGAAGCTGCTGAAGAAGCGCTACGTGCGCCTGGCCAAACCGTTTTGGGTGGCAATTGCTGTGGCTGTGTTGCTGAGCTGGCTGGCCGGCAAAATTGCAGTGCACGAGGAGGTGTCTGATTTGCCGGACCTGATGCAATTGCTGGCCCATGTGTTTCTGCTGCACGATGTGGTGGGCGTGGAAGCGTTGTCTGCAGGCGTGTGGTACGTGGCGATCGACCTTCAACTGTTTGCGGTGATGGTGTTAATGAGCTGGTTGAGCCAACGGCTGGGAAATGTCAGCTGGATACAGCCTGAATATACCTTGTTGCTGCTTGCAGGCGCGATGGCGGTGTCGTCGCTGTGGTGGTGGAACCTGCATGCAGGGCACGATGAATGGGCCTGGTATTTTTTCGGCTCGTATGGGCTGGGTGTGATCGCCTACTGGGCGCAGCGTGAGGGGAAAGCAGGCTTGGGTAGTGCCCTGATTTTGGGGTTGCTGAGCCTGGCCCTGTGGATTGACTGGCGTGAACGCCTTTTGCTGACCGGGTTGACCGCCCTGCTTTTGTTGAACAGTTATCACCTGGAGCAGTTATTGGCAAACCTGGTTCGCGGCCCAGTGCGCTGGCTGGGCGATATTTCATACTCGGTATTCCTGATTCACTACGGCATTGCGGTGTTTGCAAGTTCAGTGGTAATTGCCTTGGATCATCAGGGCATGTCGTCGAACTTGCTGGCCTTTGTGGTGACCTGGGCAGTGAGCATATTGGCAGGGTGGGTGTTGTATCGGTTGGTTGAGCAGGGTGGAGCTTAGCTGGCAGACGCCTACATTGTGGGATACAGACCATATCTTCTAAGGTGTGCTTCAGTGTCCTCGTGATATTGCTGCAGCCAATAGTATTTGGCTTCTATCGCCACTCGATTTTTGTTTTTGAGCAAAGCTTTCTCTATTGCTTTTTGGTGAGGCTTCAGCATCCAGAACTGGACTCCCAAATAGTTAAGTGACGTCACCCCGTCTGCTGCCCTGTAAACAAACACATCTTGGAATGATTCTGAAAGCTCGGCGAGGACAGAATGATCAAGAACCACACGGGGAAAGATCGCGGACTTTTCTTCCGATACAACTTTCACCACACCCGGTCCGAAAACAAACTTCTCATGAATCATCATGTCTCCAATAATCACTGCCCCCCTCAAGAAAAGCTCAGATTCTAGGAAGAAATGCTGTATTTGACAGGCCACTTCTTGAAGAAAACCAGCGATCTGTTGCTCTCTCAACTTTTTACTTGTTGAATTAAGAGGGAATGCGGCAAAAACATTGTCAGTAAAAGTTTTAACCACTGGGCTACCATCGGGCCCCATGGCATTCAAGCGTCGCTCAAATTCCAGGATTGACGATAGAAAAAATTCAGCCGCCAAAAGATTTTGATTTGAAAAAATCTCAGCCCCTCCCAGTACATCAAGGTATGCGCAAATATGGGACTTTAATTCGATCTTCATCGCTACCGACAAAAAATTAGGTTCTTACAACTTATAGCTTTTTGCCAAAACTCAGTTTCCCCTCCAGAATCTGTACTGGGCACTGTAATTAACATCTGCCTTTTCACCTTCATTGCTTTCAGAACACTTGCCTTTCGGCGCGGCACCACCCTTCGTGTTCACACGCTGAATGTAGGTGATTGCTGTCAACTCACCCAAGCCACCCGACACATCGGCCTTGGCCAATTGAAGCGGAATATTTTTTTCACCATTGGGCGACACGGCCACTTGTGAACCGGTCACAAATGAGTTGTCTTTCAAGGACCAACGAGCGGGTGGTCCCGAATAGGTTCCAATTTCCTTACCTTCACTGTCTTTCAATACGGCCTGCGGCTTGACCATGGTCCACTTGTAGGCGGTCAGGGGGTCTTTCTCTTTTCGGCACTCGTAAGTAATTGTTCCCTCAGCCTGGGCTTGCAGCACAAGTTTGTTGCCGACTGCCACCTGAATAAGTGCAGGCAGGTTTTTTTGTGCGGGGTCTGTTTGGGCAAATGCCTGCTGCTGAAATGCGAAGGTGCCTATGCAAACAGAAAGCAGTGTGGCTTTGAAGGCAGGTTTCATGAATGACATTGCTCCTTACGGGGTAATGTAAGTTAACGTGACCCGGCAAGGAATCGTTTACAAAATAAAGCAGGCACAGTCTGCGCAGCATGTTTGATGGAATCAGAACCGAGGCGACACGTTACGGAATTTCTCAGATGTTTTGCGGCCTTGCCAATTCAAAATTGCTGCGGGTGATGCAATAGCCATCGCCCGCCAGCTTGCCCACGGCGTCCAGCAAGTCGTTAGCAATCAAGCCAGCGCGCAAGGCGGCGTCATTGACCTCTACACCCAGTACGTCCAGCAGCATCATGCTGCCTGCCATGGCGCCTTCGCCCACCAATTTCACTTCGCGCAAGTTGCATTCAAAACGCACCAGTGCGTCTTCAACACCGGGTGCTGTGACTGAATTGCTGAGTGATTTTTTCAAGCCTGCTTTTTCAAACTCGTCCACTTCAGGCGGGTAATCACCGCAACTTGTGTTCATGGCGTCCACCAGCACGTGGCTGACAATGTTCACCACGCATTCGCGGGTGGCCTGCAGGTTGCTCAGCGTGTCCTTCGCAGCCCGTTCGCGTGGGTTGACCTGCACCACGCACAACACGGGCGGGCTGCAACTGGCCACCGTAAAAAATGAATAGGGCGCCAGGTTGGCAACACCCTGTTCACTGAGGGTGCTAACCCAGGCAATTGGGCGAGGCACTACGGCCCCAGTGAGCAGCTGGTAGTTTTCGCGGGGGGTGATTTTGGAGGTGTTGAAGTACATACCGGAGGCCAAGTTTGTTCAATGGTGGGTTGGTGCTTATAGTTTAGCCTCAATAAATACGTGGAGCGACTGAATGACTTTGACGGTGAAAGTGATTCTGGGCATGGTGCTTGGAATTGTGGTGGGCTTGGCGATCAATTTTTCGGGGCTGAATGCCGAGGGCAGTTTTGTTCAGAAATTTGTGACCAGCGGCCTGTTCCACATTGTGGGCAAAATGTTTATCAATGCGCTGAACATGCTGGTGGTTCCACTGGTGCTGTTTTCACTGATCTGCGGGGTGTGCGGCATTGGTGACATCAAATTGCTGGGCAAAATTGGCACCAAGTCATTCGGCTTTTACATGTTGACCACCGCCGTGGCCATTGCCAGTGCAATTCTGATTGCTGTGGGTCTGGGTATTGGCGAGGGCATGAATGCGCGCAGCAGTGCGGAGTTTTCAGCGCGGGAAGCCCCTGCTTTATCCGATGTATTGATCAACATTATTCCGACCAACCCCATCAATGCGATGGCACAGGGCGAAATGCTGTCGATTATTTTCTTCGCGATTTTGCTGGGTGTGAGCCTGTTGCTGGTAGGCAAAAAAGCCCGCAAAGTAATTGATCTGATCGAAATCTTGAATGAAGCCATGATGAAAATGGTGAGCATCATCATGGCCCTTGCACCGTATGCCGTGTTCTGCCTGCTGGCCAAGGCCATGGCCGAACTTGGGGTGGAATTGTTTGCCCAGTTGATCGGCTTTGTGCTGGTGGCGGGCGGGGTGATGTTGCTACATTTGTTTGTCACGCTGCTGATTTTTCTCAAGGTTTTCTCGGGGCTGAACCCGGTGACCTTCATGAAAAAAATCCGCAATGTGCAGGTGTTTGCTTTCAGTACATCGAGTTCCAACGCCACCATCCCGGTGACACTGCGCACGGTGACCGAACGCATGGGTGTGAACAATTCCGTGGCGTCGTTCACAGTGCCTTTCGGCGCCACCATCAACATGGATGGCACGGCCATCATGCAGGGCGTGGCGACGGTGTTCATTGCCAACCTGTATGGTGTTGAACTGGGTATGACAGGCTATTTGACAGTGATCATGATGTCGGTATTGGCATCAATCGGCACGGCTGGTGTTCCGGGCGCGGGCCTGATCATGCTGTCCATGGTGTTTGCCCAGGTGGGTCTGCCGCTGGAAGGCATTGGTTTGATTCTGGGTGTGGACCGTTTGCTGGACATGCTGCGCACGGCAGTGAATGTGAGCGGCGATGCGGTGGTTTCACTGATAGTGGCCAAAAGCGAAGGCAAGCTGGACGAGGCGGTGTACAACGACCAAGCCCTTGAATCCAGTGACAAGGGCGGCATTCATGTGAACAGCGAGCCTGGTCGGGATTTTTCGAAAGCCATGGCCACTGCCTACAAAGGCAATTGATCAGGGCTTGAGAATGATGGGCTGTATAGCAGACTCACCAAGGTACACCGTGCCTTCCTGAATGGTGCAGGAAAGCGCCATGTTGCGCTGGGCCAGTTTGGCCAGCGTGGCACCGTCTTCGACACTGAGTTGCAGCACCTGGACCTTGTCGAGTTTGTTGAGCCAGTCCTGGTTCTGCCTCCACCACACTTCGGCCGAGCGGGTGTAGCAGTAAATCACCACGCGGCCTGACCGGCCGCAGGCCTTCCTGATGCGGCTTTCATCAGGCTGACCCACATCAACCCAGACCTTGATTTCGCCAGTGGGGTCGACTTCCCACACAGCGGCCTCTTCTTCAGCTGACAAGCCTTTGCCAAACTGCACGTCTTGACCGGCGTGCATGGCAAACGCCAACAGGCGAACCATCATGCGTTCTTCGGTTTCAGAGGGGTGCAAAGCGAGCGTCAGCGGATACTGCGCGAAGTGGTTGCGGTCCAGGTCGGACACGTCCAGTTGAACTTTGTAAACGGTGGCTCGAAGGGCCATGGCAGCTCGCGGTTTGAAACGATCAAACCGCGATTATCGCTGATTACGACATCAATTAACGACCCATGCGGCGCAAGGCTGCAGTGGAAAAGTCAGCCGGTGTGTACTTCTTGCCAAACTCGGCAAACTTTTCTTCGTTGGTCAAACCACCCACCAGGTAGCGGCGCGACTGCAAGTCGTACAGCACTTCGCCGGTACCGGCAAAGGTGGGTACATGGTAAGCCTGCACACCATACACTTCACGAACACGCCACAGGGTGTTGCGGCTGTCGTATTGATCGGCATGCAAAACCGCCCAGGAATCTTCATCAACGTAGAACACACGCTTGGCATAAATGTGACGCTTGCCCGGCTTCAGTGTCGCTTCAACCACCCAGACGCGGTGCAACTCATAGCGCACGAAGTCGGGGTTGACGTGACTTTTCTGAACGATCTGGTTGTACTTCAAGGTGCGATCGGCAATCTTGTAGTTGTTGTAAGGCACGTACATTTCTTTTTTGCCGATCAACTTCCACTCGTACCGGTCGGGTGAACCGTTGAAGCCGTTCAAGTCGTCGTTGGTTCGCAGGCCGTCGGAACCGATACCCGGGGAGTCGTAAGCCAGTTCAGGTGCACGAATGACACGGCGCTGACCCGGGTTGTACTGCCAGGCCAAACGAGGTTCGGCAACCTGGTTGATGGGCTCGTGCACCAGGGCCACATCGCCTGCTGCGTTGGCGGGTGCCGTGATCTGGTTCATGAAGTAGAGAATGCGGTTTTCTTCAGGGCTGTCCATGTAGGAAGCCAACGCCACGGTTTCAATTCGCTTGCCCACTGTGAATGAACCATCGGATTGAACAGGGAAGTCAGCGGAGTAACGAACCACCGAGCCACCCAGGTCACGGAAGTTGTGGTTCCAGATCACTTCCACACCGCTTTTGGGCACAGGGAATGGAATGTTCGATTTCTTGATGCCCTGCACGCCGCTTCCACCGTCCACCAGCTTCACATTCGGCGCTTCGGCCTTGGCCGCGTCGTACACCGCCTGACGATACGCGGCGGTGCGGTGGGTTTTGTACACATTCATTTTGTAGGTGGGGTAACGCTTCATCATTTCAATTTGACCCGCCGTCAAATTGGCCTGGTACTGGGCCATGTTGGCCGAGGAAATGGTGAAGAGGGGCTTCTCGCCAGCGAAGGGGTCCACGTAACCGGTTTCTGGGTTGAAGCCTTTGGGGATACTGTTCAATCCACCGGTCCAGTCGGGAATGGTACCTGCGGCATTGCCTTTTTTCTCGGCCCCGACCGGGGTCAGGCTTTTGCCCAGTTCGGACAGGTCATTGGCCTGCACCACGCCTGTGGCCAGAACAATGGCCGCTGCCAGCAAACCGGACTTTAACTTGAGAACTGCCATGTCATGTCTCCTCGTGTTGAGTGTTTATTGTTGGGTGTTCTGTTCTTGAAGGCACAGCGCAAAAACTTCGCTGCTGCGGTTGCTTTGGCCAAATACCTCGGGACTACAATACGTGGCCTGCGGTGCAAAGGGGCCCATTACCGTGTCCAAGTTTGCACCTTTTTCAACATTCTGTATGGCTTGTGTGAATGTTGGGTTGTGCAACATGTGGCGGTACAACAGCACCTGATCGGGATATGGGCCCCAAGGCAGCCACAGAAAGCCGTTGGCCGCGGTGGCGTTGGCAGGCCGGTCGGCCGGGTCGGAAATCACAACCGTGAAAAAGCCGTTTTGATCGAGCGGCACCTGATAATCGGCTGCGCAATCGGTGTAACGCTGGGTGACAAACTCATTGCCGCACAGGGACCAGTATCGAAGTTGTTCCGTGCCGAATGGCACACCTGCCTGCCCACGGTAGGTCGGCGCTTTGGCACGAAGCAGCGCAATGCTGCCGCCTTTTCGATCAAAGGCTGTGGTGGTGTAGGCGTTGTGAATGTTGCTTAAAAAACCACCCGAGCCGGAATCGACGCGCCCGCCCAAGGCGCTGGTGTCTTGCCCGGTTGCATTACCGAGAATGCGAAACACGGTGTCGCCCAAGCTGAAGAATTTGCCTGTGGTGGGCGGGTAGCTTGCCGTGGGAAAAGGCAAGGCCAACTGGTTGGGGTAATCAAGCCCCAGCAACAGGTCGTTGATACCCAAGGGGGGCAAAGCACCGCCCAGGTTGGGCAAGACAGGTTCAGCACAGTTGGGCAGGGTGCCCAGCTCGCGACTGCCGTCGGCGGTTTCAAGTGTAAGCGTGGGCAGACCCACGCCGCCGTCCATGAATTCGCCCGCTTCGGACACATAGACCCGGTACATGAACAGCGCCAGTGCATTCGGAACGTCCAAGGGGCCAAGGTTGACGTTGCCGGTGTAGAAGGTGTTGGGCTTGCGGGGAGAGTTGGGGGCCGAGGTGGGATTTTGAGTGGCGTTCTGGACACGCGATGGACCGTATTCCAGGTAGGCGGTGTATTTCCCACCGGGTGCAGCATTTTCGTTTTGAAATGAATTCACAGATCCGCTGTTGGGGCTTAATTCCACATCGGCCAGTGCGTCGGTGGGGCGCAGCGCCACATCGTAGGCGTTGTAGGAAAAGTAACGCGCGTCGGGGTATCGGCCATCAATTCGCAAACGGGTTTGTGGCGACACGGGCGCTGCGGCCACCCAGTACTTGGCTTCGCTGTCGGGAAAGGCGATGTTGGCCTTGTCGGGGTCAGAAGCAGCCAGCCAACCACAACCCAGCCCCAAGGGCATGCTGGACACAGAAGCCCCCATGGCTTGCGCCAGAGATTCGCTGCTGAGCACATTGGTTGCGTTAGAGGGTGTGGCGGACGCTGTACTGGAAGTGTCTTCCGACGAGCAGGACGCCAGAAACGCGAAAGCCACCCCGGCCATGACTACCTGTGAAAGTTTCACGCATGTCTCCCGATTTTTAGTTATATTCTTGTTAATCAACCTAGATTAATACCAAGGTATTAAGCAAGGCAAGTGGAATATTACTCACAAAAACAAGCACATGAACAAACCAGCCGTCTTGACCACTGACACCGTTGATACTCGGGAAAAGCTTTTGCGGATTGCCTTGAACGAGTTTGCGAAGCATGGCATTGAAGGGGTTTCCTTGAGCCAGATTCGCCAGTTGTCAGGCCAAGGCAACAGGTCTGTGGTGCACTACCACTTCAAGACCAAAGCACGCCTGGTCGAAGAGGTGGTGGAATTTGCGACCAGCCGGCTGGATGTGTATTGCAAACAAGCGCATGCTGAATTTGCCCTTGGCAAGCCCGAGCACAAAGAGTGGGTTCGATTGAGCGAACTGATCTTTGACCCGTTTTTAAAGTTATTCGCCAGCGGACAAACTGGCGCCACCTGCATTCAGTTTTTATCCCGCCTGACCTGGCAAACCGGCGAGCAGGGTCAACGATTTCTGACCCGCTTTTTCAACCCCTACATGGAAGTATTCTCCCCTGCCTTGCAGACCCTGCTGCCCCGTTATTCCGAAGCCCAGTTGCGTTTCAAGATTCACCTGGCGGTAAACACGGCCATTCACGGCCTGGCCGACTTTTCAATGGTGATGCACGATGAAGGCCTGCTGCCACTGGTCAGCCAGGCCGATGGCCCGAAAGAGATGCGCAGGCTTTTTCATGACTATGTGAGTGCGGGGTTGAGAGGAAATTAAACCCGGTTTTGCCGCATGGCGTGCAAACGGGCCTTGCCCTGCTTAAGGGATTCTGCGTTGTCGATGAGAGGTGCCGGGTATTGGTTGGTGCCATGTTCAGGCAACCAACGCCGCACGAATTCGCCCTTGGGGTCTTGTTCAGCCTGTTGTTTCAGTGGATCGTAAACCAGCATTTGTGAAAAATGGCTGGTGCCGGAAGCAATACGAACTTGCCCGTAGTGAATGGCGGGCTCGAAGTCCAGAAACTGCTGAGCCAGGTACAAGGCCACCGGTTGCCAGGGTAAACCGAGTTGCACGCAGGCAAACGACACCAACGTGGCCCTTGCCCGCATGTTCAGCCAACCGGTTTGAAACAGACAACGCTGTAAGGCGTCGATGTAGGGATAGCCGGTTTTTCCTTGCTGCCAGGCCTGCAAGTGGGCGGCGTTGATTTCAAAAGGCTCACCCTGGTAGAAGGCATCGGTTTCAAGCCCGGTGTGGCTCTCGAACTGTTGAAAGTAGCCTTGCCGCCAGATGAGCCGATCGACATAAAAGCGGGCTGCATCTTCCACCTTGGCTATCGCATGTGGATCGCCCTGCCCGTGCACGGTGTTCACCAAGACATTGAGCTTTTGCAGCACTTCGCGGTCGCTGACCACGCCATAGGCCAGGTAAGGCGACAGGCGAGAACAACCATTCCACGCCTTCAGGGGGCTTGAAATTGAAAATGGGTAAGCCTTCAGTTTTGCTGGAGTAAAGAACTTTGCTGCCACCGCCCGCGCTTGGGTGCGGCCGCCTTTCATGCGCAAGGGTTTGTCGGCGCCTGCGGCCAGGGGCACGTTGCTGCGGTTCAAGTCCTGAGGTGGTCGCGGGGCAAAAAAAGCAGACAAATCCCGCCCAGCCGGGTTCTTGATGGGTTCTTGGGCCGCGCGGTCCAGGTAGGTTTGAAAACTCGGCTTTTCTTCAAGTGCTCTGAAAAACGATGCACCCCGCTGCACATTGTTCTGCGGCAACTCGATGAAAGCAACACCCACGCTGCGGCACCAAGCCGCTACCGCCTTGTCTCGTTGAAATTGCACAAGCTGGGTGGTTTCCTGGTGCGCCCACAGGTGGGTGAATTTGTACTGCGCGTGCAGGTCAGCCAACACGTCCACTACCTCGCCCAACTCCTCATGCAGGTAACCGCCCACTGCGCGGAACTGCTGCTGCAAATCGTCCAGGCATTCATGCACAAAGGCCTGGTGCTGGCGTGCCGTGTGGGGGTCTGCAAGGTGACTAGGTTCGTGGATGTACAGGGGCAACACCAAACCATGGTGTTTGGCGTTGCGCATGGCCTCGAAAAGCGGCAGGTGGTCGCTTAAGCGCAAATCCCGTTTGAACCACAACACCTGCATGCCAAACATCCTTTTACTACTTTACAGGGGCTGCAAAACCCCGGCGGCCAACAAGCCCAGCACCACAAAACCCAGCACGACCCGATAGGCCACAAACAGGCCATAACCGCGTGTGCTGACAATTTTCAGAAACCACACAATGACCGCATAACCCACGAAGAAGGCGATGAACGTGGCCAGCGCCGTGTTGGCTGGGCTGACAGGGCCTGCCACACCCCAGCTTTTGTACAGCTGGTAAAAGCCAGACGCAAACACGGCGGGCACAGCCAGCAGGAAAGAATATCGGGCCGCCGCTTCACGGGTGTAGCCCATCAGCAAACCGGCGGTGATGGTACCGCCTGAACGGCTGACGCCGGGTATCAGGGCCAGGGCCTGAGCAAAGCCGAACACAATGCCGTCGCGCCAGGTCATGTCGCGCAGCTCGGTTTGGCGTTTGCCCACCTTGTCTGCCAACCCCAGGATCAAGCCAAACACGATCAGCATGATGGCGGTTAGGTAGAGGTTGCGCAGGTAGGTTTCAATCAGGTCTTGAAACAGCAGGCCCAGCACCGCAATTGGCAGTGTGCCCACAATAACCAGCCAGCCCAGTCGAGCATCTGAGCGGGCATCCGGACTGGACGGTGTGTTGCGCTTGAATGACGCACACCAAGCCAGGAAGATCCTGGCAATATCTTGCCTAAAGTAGACCAACACCGCCAACTCGGTACCCAACTGCGTGATGGCCGTGAAGGCCGAGCCGGGGTCAAGCCCGGAAGGCAACATGGGGCCGATGATGCGCAAGTGCGCACTGGATGAAATGGGCAGAAACTCGGTAAGCCCCTGGATCAAACCCAAAATCACAGCTTCAAGCCAGCCTACGCCGTTGCTTGTAACAAACATGGTGAATTCCTGGTAACTGGTCAAACATGGAAAGAAAAAGCCTTCAACACAACGGAGCACGCCGTTGTTGGGCTATTTTCAATGCGCCACTATAGCAAGCCTGAACGGGGGAAAACGATTTTCTGAAGGGGAAACAGGCCTGATATTTAACAAATGATTACAAGTGCTTGCAGACATAATGAACAAAATCGAATAGAAAGGCTTGGGTATGGACAATCGGAAAATTTATGTGACGCAGCCTGCGCTGCCGCCGCTTGCGGAGTTCATCCCGTACCTGCAGGAAATCTGGAACAGCAAAACCCTCACGAACAACGGACCTTACCACCAACAGCTTGAAAAAGCGCTGTGTGAGTACCTCGGTGTGCCCCACATTGCCCTGTTCTGCAATGGCACCATTGCCTTGATGACCGCGCTGAAGGCGCTTCGCATTCAGGGCGAGGTGATTACCACCCCCTATTCCTTCGTGTGCACTAGCCATTCCCTGCTGTGGAATGACCTGCAACCCGTGTTTGTGGATGTGGACCCGGTGACATTGAACCTGGATCCCCGCCGAATCGAAGAAGCCATTACCCCGCAGACCAGCGCCATTTTGCCTGTGCACTGTTATGGCCTGCCTGTCAACACCGTTGAAATTCAGCGCATTGCCGATGTGTATGGTCTGAAAGTGATTTACGACGCGGCACACGCCTTTGGCGTAAAACAAAAAGGCGAGAGCATTTTGAATGCGGGCGACTTGTCGGTGCTCAGCCTGCACGCCACCAAGGTGTTCAACACCTTCGAAGGCGGCGCGATTATTTGCCAGGACGAGAAAACCAAGCAGCGTATCGATTACCTGAAGAACTTTGGTTTTGCCGATGAAGTGACGGTGATGGCACCGGGTATCAACGGCAAGATGAGCGAACTGAACGCCGCCATGGGCCTGCTGCAATTGAAATACGTGGACGAGGCCATTGAAAAGCGCCTCCGCATTCAGGCCCTGTACCGTGAGCTGCTGGCCGATGTGCGTGGAATTGAACAGCTGGCTGTGCCCGATGACGTGGAATGGAACGGTGCGTACTTCCCGGTTTTTGTGAACGGCCACTACCCGATTTCACGCGATGCCCTTTACGCCCGATTGCAGGAACACGGCATTCACGGCCGGCGCTATTTTTTCCCGCTGATCAGCAGCATGCCGATGTACCGTGGCCTGCCTTCAGCCAACCCCAGAAAGCTTCCCAATGCCCACCAGGCAGCCGAGAAGGTACTTTGCCTGCCGATCTTCCCTGATCTGGCGCTGGAAGACGTGGCCAAAATCTGCGTGATTATTGACGAGGCCAGCCGTGGCTAAGGTGTTGTTGGTTGACACCAACTTTTCATCAGGGCCTATCCTGAATTTCCTGCGCAACGCGGGCCACACCGTGGTGTTTGCCGGTGGCAACCCGCGCGACTTTCTGGCCAAGGCCACGCCGGGTTATCAGCAACTGGACTATTCCAACCCGGCAGCACTGGCCGACCTGTGCACGCGGCTGGGTATCGAATACCTGGTGCCGGGCTGTAACGACAGGTCGTATTATTCCTGTGCAGAAGTGGCCGATCGCTTGCACTTTCCCGGCATTGACAGCCTGTACGCCACTGAAACAATCAACCACAAACAGAAATTCAGAAGCTTTGCGCAAGGCGAAGGGCTTTCGGTGCCCCGCGTGTTCAACGCCGATGAAACGCCCAACTGCCACGTGATTGTGAAACCAGTGGACGCCTACAGCGGCCGGGGCATCACGGTTGTTCAGGCGGGTAATGAAGCGCAACTGAAACAAGCACTGGAGACCGCCCGTGCTGAATCCAAAAGCGGCGACTGCCTCATGGAAGAGTTTGTAGATGGCCAGTTGTACAGCCATTCCGCCTTCGTGGTGAATGGCCGGGTGCTGCAGGACTTTGTCGTGATTGAGCATGGCTCGGCCAACCCTTTCGTGGTGGACACCAGCCACATTGCGCTGGATTTTCCTGAAGACATTCACCGCCGAATTCGCCGTGAAATTGAACACATGGCCCAAAGCCTTCGCCTGTGCGATGGTTTGATTCACACACAGTTCCTGTTGAAAGGCGAAAAATTCTGGCTGGTTGAAGTGACCCGCCGTTGCCCCGGCGACCTGTACAGCCAGTTGATTGAACTTTCAACAGGTTTTCCCTATGTGGCAAGTTACACCAAGGGATTTTTGGGCCGGCATGCTGCACCTGGACCGGCAAAACAGCAATTCATTTTGCGCCACACAGTTACCCTTCCCCATGAAGGCTTGCTGCAACACCTGCATTTCAAGCACCCGCTTCACCTTGAACGCTGGGTACCCATTGCCAGCACGGGCGACTTGGTGGCACCCAGCCCCGCCGGGCGAATTGCCTTGTTGTTTGCCCGCTGTGCAAGCGCAGCCGAACTGCAAACACTGGCACGGCATGCCGTGAACCGGCAGCTTTACACCTTCAACGGTTAAGGACAACCCAGCCATGAACGCATTGAAACCTTTGCACAAGCCCATCAAGGTGGCCATGATTGGTGGCGGCGTGAATTCAGCCGTGGGCCGTGTGCATGAAATTGCCATGAAAATGGACAATGAATTTGAATTGGTGGCGGGCTGCTTCAGCCGCAACGCGGAATTCAATGCCGAGTCAGGTCGCCAGTACAACGTGCCGAAAAACCGTTTGTACCCCAGCGCCGAAAAACTGATTGAGGCCGTGGCCCATGAAGTGGATGCGATCGTGATCGCCACGCCGATTCAGTCGCATGCGCAGTACATACACCTGGCACTTGACCACAATTTGCGCGTGATTTCGGACAAGCCACTGCTGGCCACCGTCAATGAATGCAACGCCTTGTTGAAACGGGTACCGGCTGACAACGCCCAGGTGTTTTCAATTTTCAATTACACCGGCTACCCGGCCGTGCGGGAAATGAAACGCCGCGTGGAAAGTGGATCCATCGGCACCGTGTTCAAGGTGATGGTGGAAATGCCGCAAGATTCCTACATGCGATTGAAAAACCAGAACAAGACGCACGCCATTCAGGCCTGGCGACTTGAAGACGGCGATATCAGTTGCGTGTCGCTCGACCTGTTCGTGCACCTTCACAGCCTGGTGAATTTTGTGTGTGGCAACACGCCGCAGGCCGTAAATGCTTGGTCGCGCGCAATCACCAATGTGGCTCCCGGGCTGATTGATGAAGTGGATGCCGTGATTCGCTACAGCGACAACCTGATTGTGAACGCGTGGTACGGCAAGGCCGTGCTGGGTTACCGCAATGGTTTGCGTATTCGCGTGTTTGGGACAAAGGGCAGCCTTCAATGGCACCAAGAAAACCCGGAACTGATTGACGCGGCAGACGATGCAGGCAACCGGATGATATTGGACCGGATTGCCACAGAAAGTACCATCACAGCCCTTCCCCGCTACAACCGTTTCAAGGCAGGCCACCCTTCCGGTTTTATCGAGGCCTTTGCCAATTACTACGCCGACATTGCACAGGCCATGCGGGATGAAAAACTGAATGCCTACACGCTGTCGATGGGGGTGGCTGCCGAAGGTTTGGCCCTGAGCCAGGCCATTGCACAAGCGTCTGCCAGCGGGCAGACAGTTGAACTGGGTTGAATGACATGACGGCACCAAGCAAAAGCACGCCAAGCCTGGAAGAACAACTGCAACTGGTGTTCGATGAAATCGACACCAAGCTTCAAGCGATTGAAAGCGGAGTGTTGTTGCAACGGCAAGACCTTGACAAAACAGTCAACCAGCTTGCAATACTGGTCAACGAATGCCAGAACAAACCCTACGCCAGCCTGATGCAATTGAACCTGCAAGGCACTGTCGAGTTGTGTACGCGTTTTGCCGCACTCTACGTGAATGTACTGACCGATCTGAAACACAACTTGAGCCTGAACAGCGTGCTGGTGTTGACCAAGCAAAAACGTTTCATGAGCCATGTGCTGGAAGTGTCGGGTTATGGTGGCAACCGTGCGGTCTTGAAACTGTTGCTTCAAAAAGCCCGTGAGAAGAAAACCCGACACCTGACCGAGAACCCGGCCATGGTGCGGGCCGTGATGCTGGGGGGTGTGGGCGACCTGGAGCCAGCTGATTTGGTGGAGTTGACGCTAGAACATTCGGAAACATCGGCACTGCTGGCAATTGGCCTGTTGCTGGACCGCTTGCCCTTGACCGTAACGGGTGATGCAGGGCGAACCTTTTTGCTGGAAGAGTACAACCCGTATGACGCCTTGCGCCCGCTGGACCAGTACCGCGCACTGATTTCCAACATCTGGATGCTGTGCAGTTACAGCACCAGCCCGCGCAAGCACGACATCAAAAAGCACCTGAACAACTGGTTCAAACGCGTGCACAAAGCCCGGGGCATTCAGCCCAAGCCATTGGGCAGCGTGAAACACGTGGGCAACACAGACAACAAACCGGTGATGGCGGTGATTGCTGAAACATTCAAATCAGTGCACGCCATGTACCGCTGGTACGCGCCCATGATCAAGCAGTTGCAGCGCGACTATTACCTGGTGATGGTGGGCCTGAAAGCCGATGTGGACGAACAGTCCATCAGCCTGTTCGATGAATTCATTGAAGTACCGGAAGAGGAAATGAACCTGCAACCGGTATTGAACCAGTGCACGCCCGACATTGCATGGTTCATGAGCGTGGGTATGCGGGCCTGGAGTATATCGCTGGCCAACCTGCGTTGGGCCCCCTTGCAGGCCATGAGCTTTGGGCACCCCGCCACCAGCCACAGCACGGAAATGGATGTGGTGTTTGCCACCCCCAATGTGTATGGCGGTGCAGGTGTGGTATCTGAAAACACACTGCTGCTGAACAGCCGCGTGAGCAATGTGGCCCAGGCGCACAAAGACTTGAAGCTGCCACCGCCTGCCGTGTTGAACGATTCAACCGTGCAAATTGCAGTGCCTTGCAATGCCATGAAGATCAACCTGAACTTTGTTGCTGCGCTGAAGGAAATTGAGCGACTGGCCAGCAAGCCAGTGCGCTTCATGTTTTTCCCGAACGAGTATGGTGTGGGGCACCTATCCACAGAGCAACGCTTGCGTAGCCATTTCCCCACCGCCCTGGTGGCACGCCGCACTGGTTATGAGGCCTATCTGAACTTGCTGAACCAGAACCACCTGGCCTTGAGCCCCTTTCCTTTTGGCAACGCCACCTCCACCATCGACTGCATGGTGCTGGGGCTGCCTGTCATCAGCCTGATCGGCACGGAGCCCCATTCGCGGACCGACTTCGACATCCTGGATTCACTGGGACTGGCCGACTATTGTGTGGCGGATTCGGTCGAGAACTATGTGCAAGGCGTGGTGCGCTACCTCAACGAACCTGGCTTGCTGGAAGAATTGCGGGGCATGGTGCAATCCAAAAATTTCATGCAGGAACACACGGTGCTGGACAATGAATTTTCAGTTGAAATGTGCGCAGCCCTGAATTGGGCCTGCAAGCACAGAGATGAAGTCGCAGGGCCGCGTGGCCTGGTTTTTGAAGGAGCAGGACGGTGGCAGGCATGATGATCAAATCTCACATCGTGGACGATCTTTATTTTGAGATTCCAGAATCACTGTCCAAAATTTACACGCAGTTCGAGCCCTTGAGCACGAAGGTGGTCTGCAAGCACTTGAAGGTGGGGGACACTTTTCTCGACATCGGTGCCAACTTCGGTTATTTCGCCCTGCTGGCTGCGCACAAGGTGGGGCCTACCGGCCAGGTGATTGCAGTGGAAGCATCGCCCGAAGTGCTGCCCCAGTTGAGAAAGAACCTGCAAGCCTGTGCGCATGCGGAAGTGATTCACGCAGCGGTGGGTAAAGAAAAGGGCACCACGGCGTTTTTCCTGACTGAAGACTTTGTGAATTCGGGCGTGTCGCAAAGTCCGTTCCTGAAGCCAGCCCGAAAAATATCAGTGGCCATGGACACCATCGACAATTTGCTGGCGGCACGCGGGTCGGGCAACGACACCGTTCAATTCATCAAGTGTGATGTACAGGGTGATGAAATGGCCGTGCTTGAAGGCGCTCGACAAAGCATTTCGAAAGCCGAACGCCTGAACATGATTATTGAATGGGCCCCGGCCTGGATGAGCAAGGCCGGGTTTGAGCCCAAAGAATTTCCTGCATTTTTGAAATCACTGGGTTTTACCTCACTGACGGTGGTGGACGATTACCTGCAAAAAAACATGCCCATTGAAGAGATGGAAGAAGAATTCAGGAAGGACACCACGGGGCGGCGGTTCTGCAATGTGCTGGCGCAGAAGTAAGCCGCTTTTCACTTCACCTGCTTATTTCCAACCTTGCAGCCACTGCCCTTCATCCTGCAAATCGCGCCAGTGAATGATTTGCACGCGGCCTGAATGAACCGCTTCCAGTTCGAACTGCTCTGAAGGCAATTCCGGACTTTCCGGCGGCACCACCGCCCGCACCAGAAAATGCAATTCCCTGTTCACGGGTTTGACTGCGGTCCATTTGCTGAGCACCAGTTTTTTTGGATTCAAACGACGCATGGTTCATTGGCCCTGAGGTGACAATTCAAGTTTCTGCAAATCGAAACCCTGCTTGCTCAACCGTTCAAGCAAAGCAGTGTAACGAACCTTGTCCACTTGCGGCGTGCGCGACAACACCCACAGGTATTCCCGGCTGGGCTCGCTGACTGCCACCAACTGGTAGTCAGGGTCCAGATCTATCACCCAGTAATCGCCCCACACCCAAGGCAACCAAGACAACCATTCGGGTGCAAAACGCACTTCCAATTTCGGCGATTTGGCGCCATCAATTTGGCGGGCCTCACCCAGTGCTTCGTCCATCGTTCCATTGGCCAGTTGGCAACGGTTCAATACCGTGACCGAGCCGTCCTGCTGCAGGCTGTACTGGGCACTGGTGTTGCGCACGCACTGCTTCTGAAATCGGTTGGGGTACTTGGCGATTTCATACCAGGTGCCCATGTAACGTGGCACATCCAGCGATGCGATGGGTTGCAGTGGCATGGTGGGCTTGTCAGCAAAAGCCGGGAATACTGCGGCGCAGAACAAAAGGGCAAGGGCAAAGTTTTTCATGGTTAACCTTTTTGAGTGTCAATACAGGTCATTTTGAGAAAGCTGAAAGGCACTTCGGCTTAAGGCCGTATACAGCTCTATTTCTCTCAATGTCATGAAATGATCAATTCATGGGTACATTGTGCGTGTTGATCGCGCATTGGAGAATAACGCACAACCCCCGAAGAAGTTGAAATGAAGGGCAACAAAGGGTCGGTATGCAGATTAGAGATCACAGACATGGCGTGTCGCGTTATGAATTCGCTCACAACCACACCTCAAAGCCAGCACGGTACACCTTGGCTGATACAACATGTTGTATTCCCCTTACTGCGCGATCATCAAGGTCTTTGAAGTTTGCTGAATGTGTTCAAGCCATCGATCGGCCAAGTGGCCCCACCGGAAAAGGCCGGTCCGCTAACTTACACAGATGCCGTGCAGGCGAATCTAACGTACATTACACGTAGTGATCAAATCTGGTTTCACATCAGACATTAACTTGAGCAGCGCCACCAAAAAACTTAACCATCATGAACTGCGAGTCTGCCAAACCAAAATCTGCTCTGGAAGAGAAAAAAGACCTACAAAACAATGGCTTTATTCTAATTTGCGATGTCAGCGAATTTGTCAAAATTGCGAGTACGCACCGCCTTTTCTTTGGCCCCAAGATTGGCGCCGAAAAGACACGCCTGTGGCTTGACCGGATTTTCGACAGAATTCTGAACCGTATTGAACAACACCAGGGTCAAACCATTCAGTTTATTGGCGATGCCGTGATCGCGTATTTCCCGAGGCTTGCCGCAAAAAGCGTTTTACAGTGTGCACAGGAAATCCGCCAGGCCTGCGGTCTAATCCAGGCCGGGCAACTGGCCAGGCAATTCACGCAAGTCAAAAGCGGCATCGCCTGGGGTCCAATTGCGACTTACCAGCCAGCGCAGTTCGACGACTTTCCCCTGTCGATTGCCAATGGCCAAGGTGTTGAGCAAGCACTGCGGGCACTGCAACTGGCAGGGCCACACGACATTGTGTGCGACGCAGCCACATTCGAAATCATGCAACAGCTTGGCGATTTGCCCGGCACTCGCCAGTTGGGCAACGGGTTTTACCAGGTATTGCCACAATTAGCCAATCAGCAAGAGGCCCTTGCGCAAACCGATCTTCCTGAGGTCCCAGCTACACCTGAACTCAACGAAATCAAACTGCTGACGATCCTGTACATTGAGTTTTACGCCACAACACCCGAAGAAATGCAGCCTGATTGGCTGGATACGTGTTTCACCCAACTGAAGGCCTTGGGTGGTCAGTACAACGCTACCTTGATCGGTGCCTGTCAAACCCTCAAAGGTCTTCGGGTACAACTTGCAGTGGGGCATTTGAAAAGCGAGATCAACGACGTTGAACTTGCCGTGCAACTGGCCACTCAAGTTCAAAGCGTCAGCACCCGCGCGGTTATTGGATATGGCCATGCGTGGCAGGGGCGATACGGTGGAAAAAACCTGAAACTTTTTAATGCCCACGGCGGTGAAGTCAACCTGGCCGCACGCATTCTGGAAAAATCAGAACCGGGTCACATCTACCTTACTGAACAAGCCCGCCAGCAACTCAATGACGCATTGCCCCTGATCGAACTGGCCGAAATGCCCATTAAAGGCGAAGCCGACCCAGTCCGATTGTTTCGCATTCCAAAACCCTACGAAGCCAATCACCACAGAGAGCTTCAAACCAACGCACTGCACGGGCGCAGCCAGGAACTGGAACAGGCGCTCGGCCTGCTGACCCATGCACGCGCAGCAAGGGTATCGTGTTGTATTGAAATTACCGGTGAAGCCGGCGTCGGCAAAAGCACCTTTGTGCGCCACGTTCAAGCCACACTGGCACAGCAAGGGCTGACCACGATCGAGCTGCGAGCCAACCCTTATTCCAGGCTGTTGCCCTATGCGATTGCCTTTCCCTTGATTGTCGAGCTGTCAAGGCTCTACAAGGCCAGCACTCCTGAATCCTGGCTGCTGGACACCTTTCAAGCGGAGCCTGCACAATTGGAGTGGCTGGGGTTGATCGGCTTGATCACCCCATTGAAATTGACGCTGTCAGAGCTTGCTCAACAGGCCAGGCCCGACGTCAGAACTCGGGCGATTGCCCATATTTTTTCAACTGTGCTTGAACAGGCTACCAAAGACTTCAAACTGGTTTTTGTGATCGAAGACCTTCAATGGTATGACAGTGCCTCCGTTCAACTGCTATTGGAGGAATTGCTGAACCGAAAAACCTGTCAGAACATTTACACCATCCGCACCTCAGCGGACGACAGCAAAACCACTGACATTCTGGCGCGCCTGAAGCAGCTTGAAACAGCACGCCACCCGCTTCCCCTGATGAAATTTCAAGCCGGGGAAACCGAAACATTTCTCGCGAAATGGTTCGAGGTAAGTACCGTACCCAGCCCCTTGGTGGAAGCACTGCACCGGCTGTCTGAAGGCAACCTGCTGCTGCTCAGCGCCCTGATTCAACGGCTTTTGCAGGAGAGCATCGTTCGCAGGTTCAGTAATGCCCGGCTTGAAATTGACTTTCGTCGACTCGAACAATTTTCAGCCATTCCCGTCAACCTTGAACACGCCCTTCAAGCCAGGACCGATCAGCTAGCAACTCAGCACCGCCAAGTGTTGGCCCACTGCTCGATCTTCAAAGCGGCATTCACGGCACAAGAACTTCAAGACGCCTTTTCCTATCCAGATACCTTGGAACTGGGACAGGCACTGCAAGTTTTGGAAGAGCGCAAGCTGATCCGGCCATCCATGTCTGTTTTGGGGCAACCCCAGTTCCGGTTTGAACACCAGGTCATTGAACAGTGCGTGTACGATCGCATTCCGTTTGAAGAACGCCGAAAGCTCCACCAAAAATTTGCCTCTTGGCTTGAAGGTCAAATGGGGGAGGCTGAAGAAGGGGTCCGAAACCGCCTGACCGTGCGCCTGGCTGCCCAATACGATTGGGCAGGCCAGCTTGAAAAAGCTTTTCCACTATCCCAACGTGCGGCCGATTATGCATTCGAAGTGGGTGCGCTGGACGATGCACTGCAACGCTTGAACAAGCTCATTGAATGGCATGAATCCGGTTTGCTGCCAGGTACCTCCAATCTTGAGCTGGCACACTGGCTTGAAAAAAAGGCACAGGTGTATTTTGCGCAAGGGCAGTTGTACGACGCGCGCAGCGAGTATCAAAAAGCCCTGTCACCCACCGGGCATTACAAGCCCATGCCCGCGAAAGTGTCTGCACTGCAAATCAAGATTCACCTTGGGCGTTTTTATATTCAGGGTCTTGCACCCTCTTGGCTGAGCAAGCGCAAAAGTCCATCCACAGCGGAAAGTCTTCTGGCGCTGCGCATCTACACCTGCCTGTCTGAACTGGAGTTTTACACGGGCGGGGGCGAATTGGGTTACCTGTACCTGATCCGCGCAGTCGAGATTCTGAACCATTACACTGCCAACACAGGTGACCTGGCCAAAGCCTACGCAGGCTGTGCGATCGTGGCGCAAATCTACGGTAAACCGCGGTGGACGAGCTACTTCATTCAGCAAACGCACCTGTCGTTGAAAGACATCACCAACGAGAAAGAAAAGCTTAGGGCCGCAGCACACATCAACCACCGGCTGGGTTACATGGCTTATTCATCCGGACAGTTCGAGCTGGCCATGCAATTGTCCACAAAGTCTGTCGAAGCAGCGCGCTCAAGCCATGAGTTCCAGACCGAGCTTTTGGCCTTTTCCACCTTCATCACGATACAGAATGCCCAAGGTCGGTTTGAAGAGGTACTGCGCACCTACATAACCTATGAAGAACTGGCCAAAAAATATGCCTCGAATTACTTCAGCATCTTTCATCAATATGGGCTGTTGAATCAGCGCATTTACGCACTGGCCATGTTGGGTCGGTTTCCCGAGGCACGCGATGCCCTGAGTTTTCTGGAAAAAACCGCAGCAGAGCTCAATTTCAACCCGGTCTCCATGATGTCCGTGAACCGCTGCAAGCTGATGTTGCTGTATCGCGAGCAAGACTGGTCTGCTGCCCGACGACTGGCCCTGACAATGTGCAAGGAACTTCGCGTTGATGCTGAAGAAAAGGCCTACCTCAACACCTGCATTTCACTACCACTTGAAGTGTTGCTGGAAGCTGAACAACACGGTCCCCCTTTGAGTTCCGAAGAGGAAGTCGCTGTCAAGTACACGCTGAAAAAACTGGACAATGCGCAGCGCAGGTTCCAGATTTCAACGCCGGTTTACCTGATATTGAAAACCCGAGTGCTGATGAGGAAAAGCAAGTGCACTCTTTGCGCAAAGCGCAACCTGACCAAAGCCAGTCATTTGGCCGCTTCGAGTGGCCAAGTGATAGAGCAGCGAATGGCCAAACGCCTGCTGACCCTATTGAACGACTGACCCTGTCACGGAAGGTTTTGGGTCTCAAAAGCGAATGGTTTGCCCTTGACGCAACAACTTCAACGGGAAATTGAATTCCAAGTCTTCGATTTCACGCTCGGTTTGGATACGGTCCCATTCCTTCAAATAAGAAACCCAGACATTGCGACACGTGTCGAGCTTGTTCAACTGGGTGGCCAACAAAGACGGGCAAAGGTGCAGCGTCAACTCAGAAAGCTTCTTGTCTTTGTTTGAAAAAGAAGATTCGATAATCAGGTGGTCCACTTGAACCATTGAATTCAAGACCTGGCTTAGTTCGTCGGTCAGGTAAGTGTCTGAACTGATGGCCAAGACACCTGAGGATGACTTGATCACAAAGCCAAGAGTGGGCACAGAATGATTCACTGCGAATGGAATCAGTATTGCTCCGCCCAACATCAACTCAACATGGGGTTGAATGGTCACAAATTTCAATGCAGGACTTTCAGTACTGGGAATGGCTGTGAAATCAGGCCAAATCAGGTCGTTGAATACATGCTGGCGCAACACATCAATCGTTTTTTGTTGGGCATACACATACAAGGGGCTGGCCTGTGAATGCTGGCGGCTTTCTACCAGAAAAGGCAAACCGGACACATGGTCCAAGTGAGTGTGGGTCAACAGCACGTGGTTGATTTTGGACATTTGGGCCGTGTTCATGGCCATCACTCCACTACCCGCATCAATCAACACATCCTGATTCAACAAAAAGCACGATGTGCCATTGCCAGGGTCGCCCACACTGCCGCTGCAGCCAAACACTTCCAGGCTTGCCGGCAAAACCCCTTTGAGGGTTACGATGTCTGGCTGTTCAACGGTAGAAAAGATCATTTAAAGCAATTGAAGTGGAGCGATGTATTCACACGATAAAACGAATTGCAGACTATTCCTATGAATTTCGTCACACTTGCAACAACAAATTTCCATGAATTTGCAACAATGCCCAACGACATCCAATTCAACGTCAACACCAGCACCCTAGTGCTGGCGAACCTGATCATCGCAATGAACATGTTTGCGGTATCACTCAATCTTCGACGAGCCGATTTCAGTTTGGTACTACAGAATAAAAAGCCAATGGCCGTGGGGCTGCTTGCACAATTTGCTCTGTTGCCTTTTATTGCTTTTGTTTTCAGTGTCTGCATACCCATGCACCCCGGCTTGGTGCTGGCACTCATCATGGTCAGCTGCGTACCTGGCGGCAACCTGTCCAATGTGTTCAGCTTCATCGCAAAAGGCAATGTACCCCTTTCCATCTCACTGACGGCCGTTGGTTTTTTATTGGCGCCAGTGGTAACTCCGCTGAATTTTGCGATGTACTCTTCATTGCATCCTGGCCTCAATGGCATCGTGAACAACATACACATTGATCCTGTTCAACTGGGTGCAGCCATTGTCGTGACCCTGTTGATTCCGCTGGCGCTGGGTTATTGGTCAGGCAATCAATTTCCGAGATTTTACAAACGGGTCTCCCCCTATATTTCTCGTTTTGCACTCACCTCAATCGCTGTGCTGGTGGTGCTGGTTCTCAAGGACAATGTGCACCTGGACATGACGATCATTGTGAATTACGCGGGCGAGGTCGCGGGCCTGCAAGTCTTGGTGCTGGGCAGCGCGTACCTGTTCGCTTCCGCATTCAAGCTGCCAACGGCCGACAAGCGAACCATTGCCATTGAAGCAGGTATACAAAATGCGCCTTTGGGTGTTGTCCTGGTTTTGACCTTCATGCCGACGCAAAGCACCGCCATGGCGGCCATTGCATTCTGGGGGGGCTGGCAAATTCTGGCCTGTACAGCCATTGCGCTTTACTGGAAGCGGGTTAGCGACCCAGTACCAAATCCAGGCTAACGCCATAGGTCAGGGGGTCACCGGCAAATCCACCGTATTCGCCCAAGCTGTAAAGTGGGGCCACCGCCGCCAGGTAGTCTTCATCAAACAGGTTTTTAACCCAGCCCTGCACATTCCAGCCCAAACGGGTATTGCGCAAGCCAAGGCGAAGGTTGGTCAACTGGTATGAATCAATAAAACTATTCCGGCTTTGGTCCACCGCGCCAAAGGTTTCTGTCCGGAAAGCGTGTTCAACCCCAACATAAGCCTCCAGACTGCCGGGCATGGGGAAACGCTTTTCAAGCGCTGCAAAACCGCTCCAGCGTGGGGCGTTGTACAACTGCTTACCGCTCAGGTTTTTGTCGTTGCGGTTTGTGTCTTCGTTGGGCGCATTTGAAAAACTCGTACTGATTGCACGGTTGTAGGCCAAACCGAAATCCACCACCAAGGTTCGATTAATCGGGTAAGTCAGGTCTATCTCCATGCCCTGCAATCGTACCGTGGGAATGTTCAGCACATTGTTTTGCCGAGGGCTGGATACCAGCCCATCGCTTGGCGCATAGGTCAAGGCCTGAAAATTCTTCACCCGTGTTTCATACAGGGCCAGGCTGGCACCCAGGGCATTGGGACGTGGCAACTTGCGCAAACCCAACTCAATTCCAGTTGCAATTTCAGGATCAAATTGTGCACGCACCTGGTCGCTCAAACCAGCCAGGTTCAAGCCGCCACTTTTGTATCCTCTCGACAAGCTGGCGTAGCCCGACAAGGTTTTGCTCAACTTGTGCTGAAGCGCCAATTGTCCACTGACTCCGCTGTCCTTGCGGCTGTCCTGCCGGTCGAATGATTCACCCACCAGCGAATCGATGAGGCCATCGTAGGTAATCGCATTGACCTGCGGCCCCAGAAGGCCACTCAAAACGGCCAGGTTGTTGGTCAGGGACAACGGGCTTGAATCCAGATTGCCCCCGGAACGGCTGCGGCTGACCTGCCCATCACGACGGCTGCCGGTGTATCGAATACCGGTGGTCACCGTGGTGTTCGGCCCCGTGTGCAAATCGGCCGATGCGAAGGTTGAAAACGTATCGGACACCTGGCTGTAGGGCGTGCTCAATCGCAACCCATTGAGCGCCTGCGGCGGCAACACCGCATTGATCAGAAAACCGCTATTGTCCCGATTCAGTGTGGGCACATTCTGGCGCAACAAACCACCCAAGGCCCACAAGGCAATTTCGTCACCCAGAATGCCCAGCTCCTCGCCGCTCAGGTTCTGGCGCATGTAAAACAGACCCAACGTGGTATCCAGGCGCTTGAAACGGGAATGCCAGCGCAATTCCTGTGTCAGTTGCTGCGACCTGGATGTATTGCTGCCCACCAGCAGCCGCATCGACGTTCCGTCGTCATTGATCGACGGGTTGTAAGCAATCTGGTTGACCCCAGTGATGCTGACAAAACGGTGTCGCCCAACCGGCCCCCATTCCACAACCACCGAAGCGGCCTCACGCGTCAGCTTGTTCTGGGGCTCCACGTTGTTGTCAACCACCCGGTCCGATGGGTTGGTGCCCGGACGGTTGTAACCCATGTACTCGTCCGAGGCCTGAATCGAAGGGCTGACCGGTGCCAGCAAACCGATGCTGCAACAACGCTGGTCGATCAAACCATATTCGCCGGTCAAGCGAACGATCAAATCGTCTCGTGGAGTCCACAGCAACTGTCCCCGAACACCCACACGGTCCTGATTGTTCAAATACTCGCCATTGAACTGGTTGAACAACAGGCCATCACGTTGCTGGCTATAAACACTCAAGCGCCCAGCCAGCTCGCCTGGAATCAAGGACCCGTTTACAGAACCTTGGGCCTGCTGGTAACCGTAATTGCCAAGCCCAAGAGAAATTGCCGTTTCGGGTGTGTGCGAGGGCGCGCGCGTGCGCAAATGCACCTCACCCGCTGTGCTACCCAATCCGTAGGCAGCACCTTGCGGGCCACGTAGTACCGTGATGTCTTCAATGTCAAACAAGCCGAATGCACCGTAAGACTGGCGGGCAAGGTAGACACCGTCCACGTACAAACCCACGCTGCTGTCCAGCCCGTCGTTGAACTGGTTGTTACCCAAACCCCGAATGGTGAAACCGGTCAGCCGTGGTGTACTGCCAAAGCCATAAAATCCGGGCAGGCGAATACTGGCATCCGCAAGTGTTTGAGTGTTGGATTCCTTCAGAGCTTGCCCTGTAACGACAGCCTTTGAACTGCTGGCGGGAAATACGGAGACCTCGTCGTCGGAATTACTGCGAACTTCTACCTCTTGGAGATTACTGGACTGGGCCAGCCCCATCGCAGGCCAAAAGAGTGGCAACGTTGCCCACAGCGTCAAGGCCAAGCTGTGGCACTGCCATGCCCTTGGCCGCCACAATGGGGTGGACACTGACGGCGTGACAGAGGGAGATGTGCGCATCTTGACCGGGCAAATTTGTTTGTAGACCCCACATCAAGCTCATGCTTGGGGCTTGGTTTAGCCCGTAATCTACCTGATCGGCTGACAGGCGTAAACCTGTGCTTGACTTGGTCATTTTTGCATGAACGTTCTTCATCGTCATGCCGAGCGCAGAATTTGAAAATTTCCATTGTCTTTACATCTGACTATTAATGTAGTCAAATTAGACTCATGAAAAATCTTTCCAAATCCGATACAGGTAGCAGGCTTTACGGCGGCGAAAGCACTGAAAACCGCGTGCAGCGGCGCCGCGAGCAATTCCTCGATGCAGGCCTCTTGCTGTTCGGCACCGTGGGCTTCAAGAGCACCTCGGTACGCGGCCTGTGCCGCCAAGCCAAGCTGACCGACCGTTATTTTTACGAATCATTTGCCTCGGTCGAGGAAGTGCTGGTGGCTGTGTATGAAAGGGAAATCCAGCGCCTGATTGCGGCTGTGTTCGGCCAGATCCGCAACATGGAACCCGGCACCCCCATCGCTGAACTGGCCCGCCCCGCCCTGCACGCTTTTTTTGAAGGTGCACGCGACCCGGTGGTGGCCAAAACCGTGTGGTTTGAAGTGCTGGGTGTGAGCGACCGCGTCAACAAGCTTTACCTGGACACGGTCAGTGAATTTGGCCAATTGCTGCTGATGATGATCAAGGGGCTTTATCCCAAACTGGCCTTGTCCGCCACCCAGGAACAACTTCTGACCACCGGCATGGTGGGTGCCATCAACCAATCGACCATGGCCTGGATTGTGTCCGGGTTCGCAACCCCGGTCGAAGACCTGGTGGAAGCGAACCTTATGATACTGGAAGGCCTTGGCTTGCGCCTGAACCTTCAATAGGCCGTTTTTCAGTCAGCCGCTTTATTTCTGGAAATACATCCGCTTGATCATGGTCGGCATCACCTTCAGGCTGGCCCACAGGAACTCAAACACATTGCGTGGTGAACCCAGTCGCAAAGCGTGCTTGATCACCAGGTAGGCTTCGCGGTCTTGTGGGTACCACCACAGGTTGTTTCTCGCGCGCAGGTAATCCCAGTTGATCGCCTTGGGCTTGGTCATTTCCTTCAGACCTTCCGGGCCATGGGTACGGCCAATACCCGACTCGCCAGGGCCGCCCCAAGGCAAATCCGACATACCGTGGGTGTACAAGTGGTCGTTGATGGCCACCACACCGCCGCGCACCTTGCTGGCCAACGCCTTGGCGCGGTTTGTGTTACGGCTCCAGATCGACGCGCTCAGGGCCATGGTGCAATCGTTAGCCAGGCGCACTGCCTCTTCCTCGGTTTTGAACGGCATCACGGGCAACACCGGGCCAAATGTTTCTTCGCGCATCAAGACCATGTCGTGGTGCACGTGCGTCATCACGGTGGCTGGGTAAAACTCGCCCTGCAGGTTGTCTGCCAGTTGAGCCTGGGCCACAACTCTTGCACCTTGGGCTACCGCCTCGTCCACCTGCTTTTCCACCACGCGGCGTTGCTTGGCGGTTGTCATGGCACCCACGTCCACCGTGCATTCTGCGTTGGGAACACCCTGGCGCAATGAACGTGTGCGGGCTGCCAACAGATCTACAAACTGGTCATAGACCGATTCATGCACGTAAATGCGCTCAACACCACCGCACGATTGGCCCGAGTTTTGATAACCCGCCCACGCCGCACCATTGGCTGCGCGTTCAAGGTCAGCGTCTTCCAGCACGATCATCGGGTCTTTGCCACCCAATTCCAGTGACAAAGGGGTGAGGGTTTTGGCGGCTTGCGCCATCAGGTCTTTGCCCGCAGGCACCGAACCCGTGAAAAACAGCTTGTCCACACCGTTTTCAAAAAAGGCGGAAGACTCCTCGGCGCCTGCGCCCACAACATGGTGAAACAGGCCCTCGGGCAATTTCCCAGCTTCCACGATTCGTTCAATGGCCACGCCCACCATCGGGGTCACGGCAGCCACTTTCAGCACAATGGCGTTGCCGGCCATCAGGCCCATCACAATTTCACCAAAAGGAATGGACAGCGGGTAATTCCAGGGGCTGATGATACCCACCACACCCAGTGGCTCGTGAACCACTTCGGAACGCTTGCCAATCCAGAGGATGCTGGACATTTCACGCTTCTCGCTTTTAAGCACGCGGGCGGCATTCTTGCCATACCAGTTGCAGGCCAGCGTACAGGGCAGCACTTCGGTCGCCATGGCATCAAACCAGGTTTTTCCGTTGCTGGTGGCCACAGTCTTGGCCAGGTCGTCAGCATTCTCGATGATGTACTCGCGCATCAAGCGCAAGTGTTTCGCACGCTGCTTGAACGACTTCCGGGCCCAAACGGCTTGCGCCTCACGGGCCTTTTTGAAAATTTCCGGAATGGCCTGCGCCGGCGTGTGCGGGCATTCGCCCAATACATCACCTGTGGCGGGGTTGATACCAACGGCCTGCGCCATGGCGCGCGTGTCTGACAGATTCATGTGCTTGTCCCTGTTTGTAATCACTTGTAAACATGCGCCAATTTACGTATGAAGACGCTTGTCGTCAAAACATTACATAGGAAGGAAACTCTAGAAATTATTTTGACTACGACTGTCATCACATATAAAGTGACGACACATGACATCACATGTAAAAAAGGGAGTGCCATGATGATCAAAAACAGTTCACAGTCCCGTTCAATCCAGGCTTTGGTTCTTACCGTCCTGCTGTTCACCTTTGCCCATCAAACCGCTTGGGCGGCTGAAGTACAAGCCCCGATCGACATTCAGAAAACGGTCACATTCAAAGGCGACTTCAACAAGCTGAAAGCCGACTTCCTGGCCAAAGAGCCGCTGCTCAAGCTGATGCCCAACGTTGAACAGCTCAAACCGCATGGCCAGCCAGACACCTGGTTTTACCGCATGAAGCCCATGGGCAAGCTAGGTGTGACCCACGTGGCGGAATACACGGCAGCGTATCGACACGACACACAAGACAATACCCTCGTGTCCACATGGACCAACATCCCCGGCACAGGCAACGCCGACCTCACCGGCAAAGTCGTTTATTCGCCCGGCAGCAACGGTGACATACAGATGAGCCTGACCATGAAGGGCAGCCTGAACAAAATCCAGGTGCCCGCTGTTTACACCATGGGCGCAGGTTCAGTCACCCGCAAGATCTTTGAAAGCAATGTCGACCAATATATGAAAAACGTAGTAAAAACCTACGGCAACTGATAAAAAGGGGCGTGATTCAATATCGGGGATTTGGATGTGCGGCAGATATGTTCTTGAAGGCCCGGTTGGCCGGCTGACTGAATATTTTGACGCACGCTACACCGAAGATGAATCTGCCTTTGCAAACAGCTACAACATTGCCCCCACGCGCCACGTGCCCGTGGTTCGAGTCAACCGCGAAGGCGAGCGGGTCATTCTCAACCACGTGTGGGGCCTGGTACCCCACTGGGCCATCGACAAAACAGCCAGCGCGAAGCTGAACAATGCACGCGGAGAAACCGTGCACGAGAAGCCCTCATTCCGAACCGGCTTCAAAAAATTCCGCTGCCTGATCCCCGCCAGTGGCTACTACGAATGGCAAACACCACCGCCAGGCAGCAAAGCCCGAAAGCAACCCTTTTACATCCACCCTGACCAAGCGCCCTACTTTGCCATGGCGGGCCTGTGCGACCACTGGGTTGACCCGGGCACCGGCGAATTGCTCATGAGTACGGCCATCATCACCACAAGTCCGTGCGATGCCTTGCAACCGGTGCACGACCGCATGCCCGTGATGATCCCGAGAACAGACTGGGCAGACTGGCTGAACCCAAAGAACCAGGATGTGTCAGCGCTGCGAAATTACATCGTGAGCAGCAGCGAGGTGAAGTTTTACCCCGTGGGTTTTCAGGTCAGCGGGGTGGGTAAAAACAGGCTAGACAGTGGTGAGTTGATCAAGCCAGTTGCAGACGACGTCTGACAAACCTGCTGCAACTAAACAGTGCGGCCAACATGGCGTGGGTCAGCATCCAGAACAGGACAATCAGGCACTGGCCCAGTGGTGTAACAGGCGCAATCAGCATGCCCTCGCGAAACTCGCCAATGGCTGGCAAACCCCAGCCATACAACTGCACGGCCAAGCCAAAATACGAGTAATACGCCAGCAAGGCTGTCCACATCGACTCGTGCGCATAGAACGGAACCACCGCCACCGCCGCGTGAAGAACCATCAGCACCAACCACACCACCCAAAAGCTTGCTTTGATCAAAAGAAATTCCCTTGTACTCCAGCGCCTGTGTCACAGTTTCCCCATGAACACGGCCATTAAAAAACGACTCTCGCTGAAATAACGCACATCGCCACCACAGGTTACAGTTGCGTGTGTCCCACAGCCCTTCTCCGGCCAATCACAGGCTTTAAGGGGTAATTTTTCGATCAGAATGCGAAATTTGTCGCCAAGGCGCCTAAAACAGCTCAAAAAATTGTCAGAACCTTGTGCACAGGCGGCTTTGTAGTGGTAACGTAAGCCGTTAATTGTTGTTTTGATCGTGTTAAAACAAAAAGAAGGGAAATCCATGAATAAGTCTGAATTGATTGACGCGCTAGCCGCAAAAGCCGATGTATCCAAAGCCGTTGCTGGCAAGTTGGTAGATGCCTTCACTGAAACAGTGACAAAAGCCATCGTTGATGGTGATTCCGTTGTTTTGGTTGGTTTTGGTTCTTTCAGCTCCGGTGAGCGCGCTGCACGCACTGGTCGCAATCCACGCACTGGTGAAGAAATCAGCATTGCTGCTGCACGTACAGCCAAGTTCACACCAGGCAAGGCATTGAAAGACGCAGTAAACGCCAAGAAAGCCAAGAAAAAGAAGTAATTACCCAACGCCTTGCAAGATCAAGCATCTTCAAGGCATTGAGTTGAAACAAATCCAACAGGCTCCATTCGAGCCTGTTGAATTTGAGGAATCCCTGTCAGTTCCCCCGCAAATTCCCCACCACGCTTCTCACCAGTTTTCGACGAACACTGCCTTTCGGCAACACCCGTTCAAGCAAGGGCTTTCTGTTGATCACCACCGGTACCTGGTACACCCAAGGCTCATCCACTTTGTTCTTGACGGCAATCTGGTGCAACTGCCGCCATTCAGCTCGAACCGCGTCATTGCGTAATTGAACCTTTTTCAGGTCAGGCAGAATATCCGAATCAGGAAATGCCAAAGGTACAGGTGCGTTCACAGCCAAAAAGTTGAGCTTGGTCCGAATGCACTTTTCACACACCCCGCAGTTGCGGTCTTTTAAATCGCCTTGCCAGCACACGCGCAAATTGTTCTTGCCCGCGTTCCATTGATTGATCTCCCTGACCTTCTCGGTGCGGCTGTGGCTTGCACCATCGTGCATTACCCCGAACTCGCCCGAACCCAGAAGATGATCCGTAATCGGTGATGAACCCCAGGGAATCACCAATGAATCGTAAGGTTCACTACTGCCCACAATGCAAGTACCCGCGTGGTTCTTGAAGTTGCCAAGGGCGGCCACCAGCGCACAGGAAAATGCATGTTCCCAATTCACACGCGAAATTTCCCGGTAATTCGTGGCAATGGGGATAATGTTCAAACCCAGATCGCTCAAGGTGTTTCTGGACCGGGCTGTGGCGTTTTTAAAGGCCACATCGTCTGCAAGCGGAATGTCAAAACCATGCACAATGGCGCACAAATTGATGGTCTGCGACCTGTAGCCACACAGTTTTTTCGCATGCCGCCACACGGAAAACGTGGCATCCACCCCACCCGAGAACGCACAAATAGCACCAGAAACCGGTGGCTTGTCTTCCCTCACCTGGTCTGCCAGCACTTCCACGTGGTGGTAAGTATCGGGCAGCCACTTGTTCCAGGCCGACTGGTATTCCACCAGATTACCCAGCAAGGTTTTTGACACACTGCCCTTGATCTCGATGCGCCTGTTTTCCTTCATCGCATCCATCAGCACAGCCAGAAGGTAGGAGTCGCAATCGTCGTCCGCTGGCGGGTTTACCGATTGATCGAACTTGAACCAAACTTCGGTTTCACTTTCCACCGCGCCGTTGTGAATACGCTTGATCAGACAGCGGCGGGTACGAAATGTGTCGGTGACTTCGTGTGCCTTCGGCACCAATTGAATGAGCATGGGGTGGTTTCTCCAGGAATATGACAGGTAGCGCATGAACCACCCAGGGGTGACACTGCGCCTTTTTCTGGAGAAAAATGTAGTTAACTTTGCACACGACCGCAAACAAAGGGTGGTGTGTGCAAAGGCAAGGGGGGTTGTGGACAAACCGAGAAAGGTTGGCCGGGCTTGGAAAATCAGCCTGGGAAGCGTTCGAATTCCGGCAACTTGTCCAGGTGGGTCATCCATTCGAGGCGCTCGGCCACCTGGATTTGCACGCGGGGTACAAGGGCATTGGGGTCGTCCAGTGTGGCAGTTTGTATGTCAACAATACCCGGCAGGTTTTCCGCGTTGCGGTAAAACAGCCCGCTGCCACAATTGCCGCAAAAACTGCGCATGGCCGCACCCAACGAATTGATGGTTTTCGGCTGGCCTTGGGTCACCGTGAGCGCAGGTTCATCAAACATGGCCCACGACACCGCCGGCGCACCTGCACTGCGACGGCAGTCGTTGCAATGGCACAAGGCGACCACCTTGGGTTCACCTGTCAGCTGGTAGCGGATTTCACCGCACATGCATTGACCTTTGTAATTCATTGTTGTTCCCCTTGTTTAAACCGCCTGCGCAATCACCATGGCCAGCATTGCAGCGCCCAACCAGACACCAACCCGCTTCAGCAGGTCCATGTCCACAGTGCCCGGCTTGCCTGTTGGCTGGCGACCAAAACCCATCACAAACGCATGCGCAGGAAAGGCCACGAAGATCAGGAATGCGATCACCAAGCTGCCCCCTTCATCAATCAGCTTGGGCCATAAAATCGGCATCACAATGCCTGACAGTACGCCGGCCATTGCTGCAGTAATTAGTGTGGGGGTAATTTTCATGTTGATTGGCCTGTCTGTCTCGGAACGGGTCTGTTCTGGATATACCTGTTTTACAAGGCATATTAACACCATGAATTCATCGCATGTTTTGTGGTGGGCAAAGGGATTTTTAAAAGCGATGACTCAAGAAAACAATGTAAAAAAGTATCGCCATCGTGATCTGCAAAACATATTGAATAATCAACAAAAAACGCAGAAACGATACAGCCCAAGCTGTGTCAGGTACCTGAAGAAGCTGGTTTGACTTTTCGCCCCATATAAAATCTGCCTTGACCGCCCAAACGTAATACCCTCCAGACGTAGACCAGTCTGACACCTCAGTGGCCAATGGATTTTTCAGCTTCAATAATGCCGCCACTATGCTCTCTCGAACAGCATGCTTCACAATGAGTACAAACAGCAAGAAAAATGGCACTACAAGTAAAGCGATTTCTTCGGGGCTTAAAGTAAACACGGTGCTAATCTTCCGCTGACACTTCAACCTTTATATTACCGTTGTATTTGAATAGGTTGCTATAGACGCATTCACCCGGCTTTGGAAAAGCCTCCCAAATATATTGCTTTTAATGCTGCGACCTTTACATCAAAAAAAGAAAACATGAACAACTCGAATATTTTCAAAGACGTCAATCTGACCCCCATTGCCCTCGCCGATACTGCACCAAGCGTATGGAACAGCACGCCGCAATTTGTTGGTCGGCTGATTGTTCAAGCGGAACACCTGGACGAATTTGGCCACACCAACAACACCATTTATCTGGTGTGGATGCAGGCTATCGCGGCGCTTCATTCAAGCCACTTGGGCCTGACGTTTGAAAGCTTTGTTGAATTGGGTTACGGCTGCGTGGCCCGGCAACATCACATGGAATACAAGCGCCCCACCTTCGCGGACGACACCCTGTGGGTTGCCACCTGGATCAGCCAGAATGATGGCAAAGCCGACATGACACGGCAGTACCAGTTTGTACGCGCAAGCGACCAGGTCACCGTGATGCAAGGTCACACGCAGTGGGTGTGCATCGACATGAAAACGGGCAGACCCAAGAAACAACCCCCGCAGTTTGTTGAAGCATACAAGGCTGTGGCTTGATTGCGGTGAATAGACGCTTTAAAGGCCGCATGAAATGCGGCGAATAAATTGACTGTGCGGTGAAAACCAAGCACAATCACCGCATGAAAAGCGGAGATAAATTCTACATCTGGCAGCACGATGACTGGCCAAGCTGGTCTTACAACCCCCAGCGGCTCGCGCCCCTGCTCGCCCAGGTACACAGGGCGCAAGGTCGTCTGCTTGGCCGCATGCATGACATGGGGCTTGATTTGAAAGACCAGGCTGCCTTGCGCGCATTGACCGACGATGTGCTCAAAACCAGTGAAATTGAAGGCGAAAAGCTCAACCCCGAATCAGTGCGCTCGTCTATCGCCCGCAAACTTGGGGTTGATATTGGCGCGCTGGCCCCGGCAGACCGGCAAGTTGAAGGTGTCGTGGACATGACGCTTGATGCGACCCAACGCTACCACGCCCCCCTGACAGAAGACCGCCTTTTTGGCTGGCATGCCGCGTTGTTTCCTGCAGGTTTCAGCAGCCTGAATCCCATCCGCGTGGGGCAGTGGCGCGACGATTCCCGCGGCCCAATGCAAGTGGTTTCAGGACCAATCCATCGACAACAGGTGCACTATGAGGCCCCGCCTGCCTGCGTATTGAACAGCGAAATGCAACGGTTTTTGAACTGGTTCAACGGCGCTGACCAAGATGATTTGGTCATCAAGGCAGGCCTGGCGCATTTGTGGTTCGTGACCATTCATCCCTTCGAGGATGGAAATGGGCGAATTGCACGTGCAGTGGGCGACATGGTACTGGCACGTGCCGAACAATCGGCACAGCGGTACTACAGCCTGTCAGCCCAAATTCAACGCGAGAGGAAGGATTACTACGACCAACTGGAAAGCACGCAAAAAGGTGGCCTCGACATTACCGACTGGCTGACGTGGTTCCTGGCGTGCCTGTTGCGTGCAGTTGAAAAGGCCGAGGAAACATTGGCAACGGTGCTGGCCAAAGCCCGCTTCTGGCAGCAGCTTGCTGGTATTCCATTGAACGACCGCCAGATCAAACTGCTCAACAAATTGCTGGATGGGTTTGAGGGCAAACTCACCAGCAGCAAGTGGGCCGCAATTGCCAAGTGCTCACAAGACACGGCGCTGCGTGACATCACCGACCTGCTGGAGCGTGGTGTATTGAGAAAGTCTGACGCCAGTGGGCGCAGCACCAGTTACTTGATTGGTTTTGATTTCTAAACCGGGCATGGCCCATCATTAACTTAACCACTTTACGACGCAAAGGTAGCCACGTATAACGCCTCCACCTGCTCGCGCGCCCAAGGGGTGGCGCGCAAAAACTTCAGGCTTGATTTCACGGACGGGTCTTTCTTGAAGCAATTGATGCTGATCCGTTTCGCCAGCTCGTCCCACCCATAATGTTCAACCAATTTCACGAGCACGCCTTCCAGCGTGACACCGTGCAGGGGGTTGTTCTGTTGCATGCTGCTCATTGCGTTGATAAATCTCCGTGAAAGCCGACAGCATATTGCAGCGCGTCGGCGCTGTGCCAATACCGCACAAAAAAATTAATTCCGCTTGGCCTTGACCCGTATCTCCAATGCCCTTGCATTGCCCTTCTTCGCGGGGTGGCGAACCGCATGGCGAATCAGCCACTTCAGGTTGCTCGATGCCCCGGCCTGCAACCAACGTTCACAAGTTGAAAACACAATCTCCGGATGATCTTTGGCAATGTCACCAAGGTGATTGGCCACACTGCGGCGCACATACAGCGACTCATCGTTTTTCAGGGATTCGAGTATGTGCAGCGTAGGCTGCGGGTTGGCCACGAATGATTGAATGCGCTTTCCCCATGGCAGCTTGGGGCGTGTGCCTTCGGAACACAGCCGCCTGACATGGGGGTTGGGGTCGCTCAACCACTGGGCCACTTGTGCCAGCGTGCGTTCGGGGTGGTGAATCAGGAATGGGCGAATTGCAAACTCGGATGTGAACCGAGTGGTTAAGGCGTACATGGCCTGCATGGACACATCGAAAGGGTCTTCGCCATTGTTGTAATGCTTGTCCACCCCGTAATCGGAAATGAAGAAGCTGTGCGGCAAGTAGAAAAAGCCACCCGCCCCAACTTCGTTGTCATCGGTTTTTGCGGGCGTCATTGAGTCGACAAGAATAGCGATGGCCTGCGCGTAAGTGGCTGGTAAAAAATGCTTCAGTGATTTGGCAATGTGCTGGGCACGTTGCATCAGTTCAAGCGGCTCCAAGCCATCCAGTGCATGTTGGCAAAATGCAGCTGCCGGAAAGTCCTTGTGAACATCAAGAATGTTCTGCGCCAAGCACTCGATCGATTCCTGGCTCAGCAGCAGCTTGAACGGGGTACCCATGTGTCAAACCGGCACGTGCTGGCGCAAAAACCGGATTTGATCGGCAACCACCCGCTCAAACGCATCACCAATGTAGATGTCGAAATGGCCATCGGCATAACGCTTGATCTCCCCCTTGGGCGCCTGCGCGGCGTACTTCAGGGTGGGGCCTGCAGGGGCCACCGTGTCGTTATCGCACACGCAGAAAAGCACAGGCACCTTGATGTCCTTGGCCTTTCTTCCGGGGTAATAACGAATGATGTCCAGCGCAAACCGGGCGGCCACGTAATTCAATGCTTTTTGCCCATCGCTTTGAAGGTTCATGAAGCCGGTGTAGGCATCCTGCGAACTCATCAGGCCGGTTTCACCCGGCAAGGCGGCCACCGTGACCATGACCGGCTCGGCCCCGAACAAGGCGCCCACTCGGTCCTGGATTGCCTTTGCCGTCACCTTCATGGATACAACCGGGTCCACCGCCAAAGTTGACGCCAAGCCATTCGTGAACGGGCCTTGCGAAATGACGGCTGCCACGCCCTGGTCTTTCGCAGCAGCGGCCAGCACATGGCCGCCACCAAAGGATGTTCCCCACAATACAATTTTCGCCGGGTCAATTTCCGCCAACGTGCGGGCATGGTTGAGTGCCGACTGCCAATCTTCAAGCTGCTTGTTGATGTCCAGCAACTGTCGGGGTTGGCCCTCGCTGTCACCAAAGTGGCGGTAATCGAACACCAGGCAGGCGTACCCCTCGGCCAAAAAACGCTCGGCAAACGCACCCAGGCGCATCGTTCTGACACCGCCCAAACCATGGGCCAGAATAATCAGGGGAAATGGGCCTGAATCACCCGGGCGATAGAAGTCTGCCCGACACTGCTGCCCGCCCGAAGTGAAGCTGACCTGGGTGGGTTGCACAAAGGAATTGGTGGCCTGGTTCATGTTTTTCTCTGGAGGGATTCGTAGGTTTATTTAATCATGCGCATCATCTTTGAGCTTCAACATAACGTACAAAGTTGTCGAGAATTGCCTGCCACCCTTCCTGTTGCTGTTCGATGGAATGGGTTGTTTCCGCGTCGAACACAATCTTCACAGCAACTCCTTCGGGCTTTTCCTTGAATTCAACTTTCGTTTGTCGATCCCCGAAGGCGTATTCAATCAGCCGATTCGGGACTACGTTGGTGTAGGTCCCCGCGAAGTCAAAACCAAAGCTGCCGTCCTTCGCTTCCATGCGGGAAGAGAAAGCACCACCCGGTCGAAGGTCGACACTGGCCTGGGTGGTGTGCCAGTCGTCGGAAGCAGCGTTCCAATGAACGATGTCGCTCGGGGTTGTATAGGCCAGCCAAACTTTTTCAATTGGGGCGTGGACATTTGCTTCGACGGTAATTTTCATAAACCCTCCATTTCAAAAAGATCAACCATAGCAGTGATGTTCATTAATCCCAACATTGCCGACGCCGCCTATCAGGTCGTCAATCAAGAGTGAACTTTTGACTCATTAATGATCCACCAAGTACGCAGTTGCTTATTTGCTGATTCGTTTTGACATTGGCTTGATGATGGCGATCGAGAGTTTAGCTTGCCATGGTGTCTGCGCTGCCCCTGTTTGAGTGGGACGAAATGATGCCGGCCTATAAAACTTGTCAGCAGCATTAAGTATCTCAATTGAGCTTAGCGCATTGTCATTACATTACAAGCCTTATCGCGGTGGCAAGCCTCCATCATCCCTTCAACTGCACTTTGTAATACCTCTATTTCATTTTGCGTTTTCTGGTAGGGGCTTATGTCCTGTCCTGTAATGCGTCTTGTTGCAGAAAATCGACGAATAGGAAAAAGGCTGAGATTCCCGTATTTGTCAGACTCAGAAACTTTCGGAACTACTCCGACCACTGCATAACCTACTCCACCACCATCTGAATAGACTTGAAATTCAGATACTGCAACAATCTCAAACTTCGTGCTGGGAAACTTGGACGTAAATTTGTCCGTAACAAGTTTTTTAATATGTTCAGCACAGTCCACATTGCCATATAAAGAACAAGAGAATTCACCAGCGTGGGACGAAAAACTCATGGATACTAAAGTCGAAATTGCAAGGGCTTTAATTGAGAAGTTCATTAGACTACCTTTCAACAAATGTTACACGTAAAATTATATAAGTTCACATTTTATTTTATTCATTTTTCATTGGCAACTGAAAATTGAATTTTATTTAAACTTCACGTGCAATCGTATTGTCATTAGTGCAGAGCAATCTAATTCAAAGGATTTTTTATAGCCACAGCGGACTGTCAGAAAATGGTCCAAGCGTTTCCAAAATCACGCGAGAGCGATAATGTATTGCCTTAAATCAATGAAATTTTGGCATACCTTTCGATATGCAGCATTGCCACTATGTATTTAACTAGACTTGGAATAGCATCCAAGTTCGACAAAAAATATCGAACAACAAGATTTCTGTTCATCAATATTTTCGAATGTAAATCAGGCCACCAGTAAAAAAAGGACTTCAACCCTTTAGTTGAATTTTTGAATCACCCAGCAAACCGTTTCAAGATCGGCAATCAAGAAACTGGATATAAAAAAACCTCCCGAAATCAGGAGGCTTTGGCGATCCGTCTTGCCCAGCGTGGGCGAATTTGATTACTTGAGTGCAGCGGCCTCAGCCCTGTTGGCCGAACCCCCCTCTTTCTCCAGGGTAATCGTGGTTGTGTTGGGGTACATCCACATGGCGCCGGTCACTAAATCGGTAATACCCAAATCGATGAAAGCACCACCGACCACGCCAGCAGCGTCAGCGGAACTGGTCAGGCGCGTGGTTTTTTGCGCGTGGCCAGGTGCCTGGCATTTCACCACGATGTCGTCTTTGTCTTTACCCACGGTCAAGGTGTTGTTGCGGGCGTTGATTGATCCGATTTCTCCATCACCATCGCGGCTCAGGGTGCAACGGGTGTCTTGCGGGTCCAGTTCAAAAACCAGGGTTTGGCTTGTGCCCTTGGTAATTGACGCACAGCCAGTGGACAACAACACAAGGAGTAATGCAGGTGCAATAGTTTTCATTGTAGGGTCTCGCAGAAAAGCGTTGTGGAATATCCCGCAACGTGAACGTATGTTGACCCCGGCAAAGCTCACAGAATGAGCCACTGGAATTGAGCCACTTAAGTTGAGCCACTACAATTCAGCCACCGAATTTTATTCGTTGATTTTTTGACTCAGTACCTCTGCGGCTTCTGTAGTGCACACCAGGGCCAGGCGCAAACGCGCGCGGGTCATGCCCACAAACAAGCGTCGCTTGGTGTTCTCATTCAGCTCATGGAAGTCGATTTCAGAAAGCACAACGCAATTGGCAGAGCGCCCTTTGAATCGAAACACGGTGTCGACAACAAGGTCACCGTCAGAAAAAATGAAATCACCCTCTGCAGTTCGCCCAACAATTTTCTTGACCCTGTGTTGTGCCAGTTCATCAAGCTTCAACAGCGCGCTGGATTCGGCGCCTCGAAGGGTCAGTACGACAATTTCATCGGCCGTGTGGCCTTCTTTCAGCAGGTGCGCCACAACTGCGGAAGTAGCACTGGCCAATGAAGTTGCATCACCCGCTGTGTAAGTCTCCAGCAAAGTATCCAGACCTTCAACCGCACTTCGGCTGCCAATCGGTTCTTCAACCAATTCAAGTTGATTGATGATGTCTGTAACAACACGGGGGCAACGGTTACTTACTGGGTGGTCAATGCGAATCCACCCCTCAAAATCGCAAGGCTCGCGTTCATACAAACGCTGGTTGCTGTCCATCAGGGCAATCAGGCGGCCTTCAGGTGTGCACAGCTTGAACAGGGCTTGCAGCCAAGCCGCTTCAAAGTCTTGCGCCTCGTCAATGACAAGCACATCGAAACTACCTGCCAGTTCGTGGGCATGGTCCAGAAAATAGTCAACGCTTGCCTGAAACGCGGTAGTACCGGCTTGGTAAAGGAAACCTTTCGATTCGTAAACCACCCTCGCCATTTCATGGAAGGTGGTGCATGCACTGGCAAGACCTGTGGCTGTTTTCATGTCAACCGCCAGATTGCGGTTAAAGCACACATACAAGGCCGAGAGACCATTCTGGTGAGCCGTGCGCAATTCATCCAGGGCCAATTGGGTTTTGCCCGAACCTGCGGTTGCATCAATCAACAATCGAAAGGGTACGCCATGCATCTTGCTGACCCATTCAGACAAGCCAGCTCCCTGTTCGATGTACGCCGATTTCGCCAGTTGCCCGAGAAACCCGATGTCATAGCGAATTCGCAATCGATTGCCCAGAAAATCCGAGATCAGGTTGATGTCCTGACACGCCTCTTTGTGTGGTGGGCGTTCCTTGAAAATATCGAGGATCACATTGGGAAGAACGATTGAATTGTGTTGGTCAACAATGCGATTCACCGGGATACCAGCAGCTGCTTTGTTTTGAACCACGTAGTCTGGACAGTACACCAGCATGTCAATGTCCAGTTGCTCATGGTTTCGCACATCGCTTCGCGCTTCAAATGCAGCAAGCAAGTTTTCCAGGCTGCGGTTCATTTGAACAACCACACTCTTGGGCTTGGTGCTGTAAAGCTTGGTGAGCCCCTGTTTGCCTTCCTGTAAGCCACCGTTTTTTTGTTCAATCAACAACAAACGGCCAAGGGGACTAAGCACAATGAAATCGATTTCCCCCAGAAAAGTCTTGTCGCAATTCTGGGTGGCCCAATGGACCGAATGGAAAACCTTGTAAGTGGGTGGCAGCGCTTCTGCAAGCCAGGTTGCTGTTTTGTATTCCTCTCGCTTGTTGGCTGGCACAGGGCCAACAAGTTCAGGATGGGGTATCAGTTCTGCCATAAGCCCACTCGCGTTGGTTCAAAGATTTTCGAGCCCCTGCTGCAACGCTTGTTGTACGCGTCGCCGAAGCGATTCAGGTGCCACTACTTTCACATGGGGTACGTGCCGCAAAATGTCCATGATCAGCTCAGTCGGGTTGCTGAAAGGCACTGTGAGTCGATAAGCCCCATTCTCTGCGAAGGCAGCCTTTTGTTCGGGGTGCCAGGTTTCCTTGCTGACCCACTGGGCACGCGGTGCCGTAAACTCAAGCTCTGCATGTTCGACAACCTTGCCGGTGAAAGCGCCATAACCGGAATCCAGCTCGGCCTGAATTTCTGACTCTGCCAATTCCAGGGCATCACTTTCAGTTACCTCAACACGATTGATGGCATCCAGCGCAAAGCTTCGAATACCCTCGCGCAGGTGGCACCAGGCATCCAGGTACCAGTTCTCGCGGTAATGGGTCAGCCGCTGTGGCGAAACTTCCCTGCGAATGACCTCGCCCCTGTTCCTGTTGTTGTGATCAATCACTATTCTGCGGCGTTGAACAACCGCGTTTGCGATTGGCGCAAAGTGCTCAGGTTCATAAGCACGGGCGGTCACCTTGTGAATTCGAATTCGCTTCAACACCAATTCGGCGGACATGCCTTCCTGCTCAAGCAAGCTTTTCAGCCTGGTGAGCAAGGGCTCGATGTGTGGGGTCAGAAGGCCGGGCTCAAGCGAAGAAAGCAATTGCTGCATGCTTAGCAGTGCGTAAATTTCCGAGGCACTAAACCACAAGCCTGGCAATTCGTAAGCGTCGCCAACACCTTGCTTGTCGAACCGATACCCGCCTGCATCACGATCCCAAATCACTGGGGCATTCAGGCGATCTCGCATGTACTCCAGGTCGCGCTTGAAAGTGGCCAGGGAAACACCCAGTTCTTCGAGAAATGTATCCACTGACACCACACGGCGTTCGTGAAGCATTCGATCGATTTTGTACAAACGTTCAGTGCGATTCATGATGGTTCAAGCTAACTGTATTATTGTGGTTGGCTTATTGTCTGCGAACAAGCTGATGACTTGCTGACAACCAACTTCAAGTCAATCAAACCGCTTTTCAGATTAGCGTGCCGTCCCTGTGCAAGTCATCAATTTGGTCGTTCAGCGTGCACCAGTCGTAAATGATTCCGATACCAAATAAACCCAAAGTCACCAGGTACAACAGGCCTGTGATCCACTTGCGCTGATAAAACCGGTGCACGCCAAACACACCCAGGAACGTGAGCAGTACCCAAGCCAGGTTGTAATTGATGGGGCCGCTCAAAAATCGCCGGTCGGCGCTTTTGTCCATGCCGGGAATCAGAAACAGGTCAACAAGCCAGCCAATAAAAAACAGACCCAAGGTGAAAAACCAGATAATCCCTGAAATTGGGCGACCGTAATAAAAACGGTGTGCGCCCATAAAACCCAATATCCAGAGAATGTAACCAATCACTATGCTGTGGGTGTTGTTGTCTTTGATCATTTTTTCTTCAATGTTGATGAGTCAGAAGTCAAGGTAACACACACGGTGAAACCGAACGGGCAATCACCGATCATGCATGGCGACAAAGCGCAAGCGGGGCACCGCCAAATTTGCATTTCTGTCTGGGGAGTAAGGCGGCAGAAAACCTACATGAGAAACACAATGAACTCAATTAACGGGCTTGTTACCAAAAGTGTTTTTCAGCGAAACAAACAATGTTGATGCAATCTGCCTCTGCCATACGACTATGCAACTTTGAATTAAACAACAAACCCATGAGCAGTTTGCAGCTCAGTGCCATTGAGTTTCCAGCATTTTCCGGCATGGGTTCACATATCAACCAACGACTTTCGACGTGTGTCCGCTCTCAAGGCCCAATTCCGCAAGGTGAATATCTTGTGCTGGACCGGCAATCAGGCGGCAGGCTCGGCTGGCTATATGATTTGTTCAACAACCGCGACGATTGGTTTGCGTTGTATGCAATTGATAGCAACATTGACGATGCAACTTGGTGCGAGCAAGTAAAACGCGGCAAGTTCAGGTTGCATCCCAAAGGCCCAAGCGGCTTGAGCGAAGGGTGTATCGTGATCGACAAGCTGCAAGATTTTGTGCATTTGCGAACAATGCTGCGCTCTGGTAAACCTTTGGAAATTCCTGAGAAAGATATTCTTGCATGGGCAAGACTGGTGGTTCGGTGAATAAGAAAATCAAGTACTTGTGCTGTGTGATATGGCTAACATTCTTTAGCATTGCTTTCGCGATTCTTTGGATAAGAACGCCTGCGCTGTGGTTCATCAATTTGCCAAAATCGGCGTGGGAAATGTTAGCCAATTACACGGATGGGGCCTGTTGCGAACGAATTGCAGATTTGGAAATTGCCGTTGGCTTGGCATTCGGTTTTTTGATTGGCTTGCTACTCATGTACATGTTTCTACACCTGGCGGGCAGGCGTTAGCTGAAATAACAATCCAGTCAAAATAGAAAAACCAAGCCAGCTAATTACTTAAGTGCAGCGGCTTCAGTGTAATCAGCGCATCTCGTACCACACACCTCGCCCGCTGCCTTGCTGACCAAGGTGGCCGCGTTCTACCAGGTTGCGAAGATGGTGCTTGATTGTATTGCGGTTGGCACCCGTGACTTGAACAATCTCACTCATCGTGGTGCGTCCGCGCTCCCTAACCATTTCCACAATCTGCAGCGACAATTCCGGCAGGCTGGCCAGCACCAGTTTCTCGCGCTCGACCTTCTTCTCCAGTCGCCGCACCTGCTCGGCCAGAGATCTCAGAAAAAACACCAGCCATGGCTGCTAATTCGGAGCTTCGGTACGGATTGTACCCTGCGTCTGGCGCAGCGCCAGATAGTACGCTTCCTTGTTGAGTTCAATCACGCTCTCCATGGAGCTGTACGGCACATAGGTGTAGCCAGCCTGCAAGAGCATCAATGTCGTCAAGGCTCGGCTTATTCGGCCATTTCCATCCTGAAACGGGTGAATCTCCAGAAACACCACCACGAAGATCGCCGTGATGAGCAGCGGGTGCAGTAGTTTGGACTCGCGCTGCGCATTGACCCAACTGACCAACTCGGTCATCAACCGAGGCGTATCGAACGGCGATGCCGTCTGGAACACAATGCCGATCTGCTCACCATGCTCGTTGAAGGCAGCCACGCTGTTGGTGTTGGTCTTGTACTTGCCTCGATGCCAGACGTCCTTGTCGCTGTGCTGGAGCAGGATTTGGTGCAGCTGCTTGATGGTGTTCTCGGTGAACGGGATGTCTTGCCAAGCGCCGAAAACGACGTCCATCACCTGTGCGTAGCCGGCAACCTCTTGCTCATCGCGTGTATCAAAACGCCTGATCTCCAGGTTGACCAGCAGTTGCTCAACCTCGCGGTCGGTCAGCTTGCTGCCCTCGATCCGTGTCGAGGAGCCGATGCTCTCGATGGTGGCCACACGACGCAAAGCCGACAAACGCTCAGGCGCAAGGGTGCCCAAGGCGCGCCAAGCGCCTTTGAACTCGTCGATTCTGGCGATCAGCGCCAAAATTTCAGGCGTGATTTGTAGGGTATCAATTCGCAGCATAAGCCAACAATAGAGCCATTCTGACCCATTTTACAAACCATTACCCAAAAAGAGACCCGATTTGACCCATTCAAGCGGCGGCTGGTTTTAATTCTCCGTATCTGCCTTTTTCAACGCCTCAAACTTGCCAGCCATTGTGGGGTTGCCGCGAACCAGTTTCTTGATGGTGACATCCTGCGCCTTGTCGTTGGCCAAGCGAAGGTTTCTGTCCGTACCCAGCAAGGCGTCCTTGGTTTTTTGCAGGTGGTCGATCGACTTGTCAATTTCATCAATCGCGGTTTGAAATTTCTTGGATGCCAACTCGTAGTTTTTTGAAAACGCAGTTTTGAATGTATCCAAGTCATTTTCAAAGTTGGTGATATCGATGTTCTGCGATTTCACCAGCGCAAGTTCTGCCTTGTACTTCACCGTGTTCATCGACGCATTGCGCAGCAGCGTAATCATGGGAATGAAAAACTGTGGGCGCACCACGTACATCTTCGGGTAGCGGTGGAACATGTCCACAATGCCGGTGTTGTACAACTCGTTGTCAGGCTCAAGCATGGAAACCAGCACCGCATATTCGCAACCCTTCTCGGTTCGGTCCTTGTCCAGCTCTTTCAGAAAATCCTCGTTCTTGCTCTTCGTCGCCGTGCGGTCACTTTCGTTTTTCATCTCGAACATGATGGACACAATTTCTGTACCCGAATCATCTATGTCGCGGAAAATGAAGTCGCCCTTGCTGCCGGTGCGGGCATCGTTGTCTTTCTCGAAGTAAGCCCTTGGAAACGCCGTGGCGCGAATGCGGTTGAATTCAATCTCGCAATGCTGTTCCAGGGTTTCGCCGACCATCTTGGTGGACAGGCGGGCCTTCATGTCGCGCAATCGTTCAATGGCCTCGTCGCGATCCTTGATCTGCGTTTCGTAACGGTCTTTCAGCGACTGCTCTGAAAGCTGTTTTTCCAGCACCACTTTCTCAAGACCGTTTTTCAGTTTATCCCGCTCTTTTTCAACAGTGCCCACCGCCTGGGTAATGGCCAGTTGCTGTGCAACAGCCATGGAATCAAGCCTGGATTTCAACGCTTGAATTTCGGAATCCTTGGCGGCAGCCGCCTTTTGCAATTCATTCAACAGGTTAGCCTGGGCCAATTTCGCCAGGTTTTCCTTTTCCTGCTGCGCTTGGGCAAGCTGGTTTTGAAGGGCATCGCGTTCTTTCTCCACCGTACTTAATGCCTCGGTCACGGCAATCTTGCGTGCCATTTCCCCTTCGTTCAGCTTGGCCTTCAGGTCTTGAATTTCCGTGTCTTTCACCGCGGCGGTTCGCTGAAACTCACCGGCCAGCTTGGTTTTGGCAAGGTCTACGGCATTTTGTTTTTCTCTCTCGGCCAGCTCAAGCCGCTCGTGCAGCTGGCTTTCGAATTCCGTGTCACGCACTTGCTTGGCAATGTCGGCATAGCCCGCTTCATCAATCTTGAAAGCCTTTGAACAATGGGGGCATTTGATTTCGTGCACGGCGGTTTCTCCTTTGGATTTTCATGATTGTAATGATTCAAACCCTGGGAAGTTAATCATTCTTGATAGGCAGCGCAAATACCCCCCGCAAACAAGGGTTTCCCCTTTATTAACACTACGCTTATAAATACACCTTGCTTGTAATAGTTCAGTAAGGCTCATCTGTTGAGCTACAGGTCCTGTTAAATGATGAATATAGCCGGCTTGGAGTTTGTCCATTGCGCCGGTTATTTGGCCTGTTATTTAATCAACCCTTCAAATGTAAAACAGTGCAAAAACGAGATCAGGAAATTCTGTTTTCCGCATCAGACCTGACGTATTTCGCAGAGTGCAAGCACCGCACCTGGCTTGACCGTTGCCACCTTGATGCGCCCATGGAAAAAGCCGATGAAACGGATTCCATGCGGCTGATCATGGACAAGGGTCTGGAACATGAAGCCGCGCATTTGCAAACCCTGAAAGATCAGGGTTTGCATGTAGTTGAAATAAAAACCAAGGAGCTTGACGAACAAGTTCGCCAAACCACCCAAGCCATTGAGGAAGGCGCAGATGTGGTGTTTCAGGCCACACTTCGCCGTGGTGCTTACATTGGGCATGCCGACTTTCTCATGCGCACGCCCCACAAAAGCCCAAGCGGGCAGTGGGTGTATGACGTGGTGGACACCAAGCTTTCCCACCACACCAAGACAAAATTTCTGGTGCAGTTGTGTTTCTACAGCGACCTGCTGGCCGACATCACTGGGCAACTGCCAGAACACATTCACGTGGAGCTGGGCAATGGCCAACGCAGCACCTACCGCGTGAACGACTACTTTGCCTATTACCGCAAACTCATGGCTGATTTCGAAGCTAGCCTGAGCCAGCACACGTTGCAACCTGTCACCTACCCCGACCCCTGCAACTTTTGCAGCATGTGCCACTGGCGTGAACGTTGCGACCAGCAAAGGCTGGAAGACGACCATTTAAGCCAGGTGGCCAACATCACGAAAACGCAAATCGTGAAACTGGCTTCTATCGGTGTAACAACCATGAAAGGGCTTTCACGACTGGGTGAAACAGCCAAGGTAAAAGGCATTCAGGAGCCCACCCTGCTTCGCCTTGCCGAACAAGCCGCCCTGCAGGTTCATGAAAAAGAAACTGGCGAGGCCGTGGTCAAGTGCCTTGGCAATGTGGAAGAAGGTAAAGGGTTCGAGCGCCTGCCCCCGCCCAATGAAGGCGACCTGTTCTTCGACATGGAAGGCGATCCCATGTATCCCGAAGGCCTGGAATACCTGTTTGGTGTTTACTTCTTCGAGAATGGCAAGGCAGAATTCAAGGCCTTCTGGGCCCACACACGTACTGAAGAGGGCCAGGCATTTTCAGACTTCATGAACTTTTTGAATGAACGCCTAACGCGTTACCCACAGGCCCACATTTACCACTACGCCCATTATGAAAAAACAGCCCTGAAGCGGCTGATGAGCGTGCACGGCCTGCATGAAGATTCTGTCGACAATCTGCTACGCCACCACAAGCTGGTCGACCTGTACAAAGTGGTTCGCGAGGGCTTGCGGATTTCCAAACCCAGCTATTCAATCAAGCAGGTCGAAAAGTTTTATGGCACCGCGCGTACCGTGGAAGTAACCAACGCGGCCGACTCAATCGTAGTGTATGAACGCTGGCGGCAAGAACAAGACCCGCAACTGCTTCAAGACATTTACGACTATAACCTCGACGACTGCAAATCAACCTGGGAACTGCGCGAATGGCTGCTGAAACAACGCCCAGCGCATGCTGCGTGGTTTGATAAAAACAGGGAATTGCCTGGCAAGCCGCTGACCGACAAGCAAATTGAAATGGCTGAGCAACGTGCGGCCAACCAAGCCGCGCATGAAGCCTACCTGGCTGAGCTGCCAAATCGCCTGGCAAACAGCAAGCACACCGGCCAACTGCCTGAGCAATACAGGCAACTGCTTTGCCAACTGATCGATTTCCACAAGCGTGCGGCAAAGCCTGCGTGGTGGGCCATTTTCGAACGCATTGAAGCCGAGCCGGAAGAACTGCTCGACGACATGGAAGTGATTGCCAACCTGCAGTTTGCAGACAAACTGGTGGGCGGGAAGATGCCACGCCAAAGCAAGTGGAAATTTCCCGAGCAGGAATTCAAGTGCAAGGCAGGCGATCAAATCAAGGTACTTGATTCTGAAGCAATGCCCAGCGGAAAAATACTAAGCATTGATGAAGAAAATTGCGAACTGGTGCTGGCCTGCACATCATTGCCGTTGAAATATTCAGAGCCTGGTCGAACCATGCACATTTCGGTGGGGGCTCCATTTGATACAACAACAATTGCAGATGCGGTGTGGCGGTTTGTTGAAAAGGAAATAGACGACGCATCAGAAAAGTCAGCCGTTCGACAATTCCTGCTTCGCCAGCCACCCCGATTCGCCCACAAGAAAGTGGGCGAGGTTCTGGTTCAACCTGAACAGGAATGCGGGCAAACTACCTTGCAGCAAACCACCGAGCTGATCCGCAACATGGACCACAGCTGCCTGTTTGTGCAAGGCCCACCCGGCACCGGCAAAACCTATACCGGCAGCCACGTGATTGCGGAACTGATTCGAAGCGGCAAGAAAGTGGCCATCAGCTCCAACAGCCACAAGGCCATCAACAACCTGGTTGAAAAAACAGCGCAGGTTCTGGAACGCATGGGGCAAAGCTTCTACGGCGTCAAAGTATGTAGCACCGATGATCAAGAAGCCTACGGCTTTGGTATCAGCAACCTCAAGAAAAAAGATCTTTTTGAAGACGAGGCGCTCGCTCCGGAAGAGGCCCCCGACCTGCTTGCAGGCACCGCCTGGCTGTTTTCCAGTTGGCAGCTAACCGGATGCTTCGACTACCTGTTCATTGACGAAGCTGGCCAGGTGGCCACCGCCAACACCGTGGCCATGGGCCAGTGCGCCGACAACATTGTGCTGCTTGGTGACCAAATGCAACTAGGGCAACCCATTCAAGGCGACCACCCCGGCGAAAGCGGATTGTCTACGCTTGAATACCTGCTGGGCCATAAGGCCACCATACCTCCAGACACCGGTGTGTTTCTTGATCAAAGCTATCGCATGCACCCAAGCGTGTGCAATTACATATCCACCACCTTCTATGAAGGCCGCTTGCGGCATGCCCAGCAAACCGAGAACCAAGGCCTGGTTTTAGCCGGACCACTGGCTGACCAATTTTCGGCCACTGGAGTTTATTGCTACCCAGTGATACACGATGGCAATTCGCAAAAAAGTATTGAAGAAGCTGAAGCCATCAACAGGCTTTATGTAGAGCTAATGAAGCAAAGTTTTATTGGGCCAAAAGGTGAAGTGCTGCCCATAAATGCAGATGAAATTCTGGTGGTCGCACCTTACAACGCGCAAGTCAACCTACTAAAACGAGTGCTTCCTGAAGGAGCGCGAGTTGGTACAGTAGACAAGTTTCAAGGCCAAGAAGCACAGGTGGTGCTGGTCTCCATGGTGACCTCGAATGAACAACACATGCCAAGGCACTTGGAATTTCTGTTCAGCAGGAACAGGCTGAACGTGGCTGTTAGCAGGGCAAAAAGCCTGGCCGTTGTGGTGATGAGCCCTGGGTTGGCCGATGTGCGGAGCGAGAAGCCGGAGACTTTGGGGTTGATCAATACTTTTATTGGGTTGGTAAGTCAGTAGGCTCGATAAATGAATTTTATTTCTATTGATTTAGCCTAGCCCTCCGCTAATTTCTTTGGAGGAACACGGTGAATAAAACCTTAATTCTGCATTCAGCACTTCAATAATTTATTTAGAAAATTAGGTACTCTGGGTAAAACTATGCAGATTGCACCTTAAGCTTTTGTGTGACTTAAGTTAACCGCTGACTACACCGCCTGTCATTTATGGAAAGAGAAGAGCCACTAGGTTGGATCTATCGAGGTCAGTTCACAACTAGCCCCCAAATGACATGATCAATTATTACAGCGTCGAGTCCACGTTTAATACGGTGAAATCCTGTCTTTTTTGGACCGTCTTTTGAATTGCACTGAATACGGGCTTATCTGGTCAATGTAAAAGATCCATGAAACCAGCACGATGACAAGTACTCAGAAGACTGTTCAATAAACAATAAAATTGTTATTTTTAGGGAGATGCTTTTGAAAATAAAATTTAGCGGGCATCTCATCCAGATTTTTCGTAACTTTTTGGGCGGTAATGAACCTTTATTGACCATAGCCCCCTTATGTTGGTCGTTGCAGTTCCTTTTAGGTTATCGAAAAGAATTTCGATTTGATACGCTCATTTTTTTAATTTCCCGTTCTAGGCCTCAAGTTTCTAGCGACTTTGGTTCTCATATTCATTTGTGATGAAGCTTAACCCTCTTTTTAAACTATCAATTATCTCTGGGGTTGAGGCCGCGATAAAGCTTCATATTCTTAGAGGTGATGATCCAAATGCCAGAGATGGAACGGGAGCTACTCCGTTGATTCTTGCCGCCGCTAGGGGCCGTGCAGGGGCTATTCGCCTTTTGCTGAACGCTGGAGCAAATCCGAAACTTGAAGATCAAGACGGAATGGACGCAATGGCTCACGCCATGAGGCATGGGTGTAAAGAAACAATTGAACTTCTCAGGGCCACTGGGGTAAGTGTCATAACAGATTCGCAGCTTTTGTATCCGGCTGTTGTGACGAACCAACCTGATACCCCATACCTTGTTGCGAATGAAAAAATGGTGGCTTTTCGTAGCGAAATAGCTGACCTGCAAGTCCCAACTTTAACTCCTTCTTCAACTGACTCTGGAGTTGAAGAAAATATTGCTGGATTGGTAAATCCTTTGATAGAGCCATCCGCCTTAAACTCGGATTCGTCTTGTAAAACGCCAGCCCCCCCTTCGAGCACTTGCGCCGCAAACGAAGTTCTCCTGTTCGACGACGAACCACTCCAAGACATTTTCAGTGATGATTGGGAAGCAGAGAAAGAAGTTTCGGTTCCTGAAGGAGATGAGACGGTTGTCAGAGGCTCCCGACAGGTTCATGAGAGTATTGGTCGACATAACGCTATAAATCGAGACGAAAACTGGGATGATATAGATCTCTTCCTACCATCAAGATCGACTCCCCTTTCCCTTGATCAGAGTAATGATTCTTTCAGAAATCTGTTGCTGTTCGCACTACACGAAGGATGTGTTTCCGAAGAGGCCATTATTGATGCTGGATTGAACTCAGATGGCAGTCGGAATAAAGAAGCTGAGAGGCTTCTGACATTTGTTGCCGGAGAGTTAGGAGCGACAGTCGTGGATTGGATCGGTTTAAGCGGTCCTTATCAGATTGAACCCACTACTGCAGAGGAGCACATCCTGTTGGAAGCGACTCAATTTTTTGAGGAGCTTGCTTCCGGTCGGAATGATCCTTTCCGCTTTTATTTGAAAGAAATACGTGAAGACCTTCTTGGTGCAGAAGATGAGATCAGATTGGCTAGGGAGATGGAGGAGGCTGGTCGAGAGGCTATGTCTGCCCTTGCTCAATGGCCCGTCGGTTTATCAGTGATTTTCGACGCAGCAACCCGCGTGGCCAGAAGGGAAGCAGACGCAGGATATTTTTGCAGTGGGCATGAGTCGTCTTCCGAAGTCGAGTCTCCTTTGATACCGATCATCGACGACGTCGACGAAGAGGATGAAAACACGGGTATGAATGAAGAAGCCTTGTTTTTCGTGAACACAGTTGCGGATATTGAGAGGATGAAAAGTGATACCAGCAAGGTCACTGAGTCCTTGGTGAAACTATGCCTTACCCGAGCTTTTCTTACAGAATTACAAGAAAAAGCAAACACTTCAGGAATCTCACAACAGTTTATTTCGGCTCTCAATCGTCAGGCAAAAGCCAGAGATCGCATGATACTTGCCAACCTTCGACTTGCTTTGTCCATCGCGAAAAAGTATCTCTGGTCAGAAATGCCCTTTGATGATTTGGTCCAAGAGGCGAATGTAGGTCTCATGAAGGCTGTAGACCGCTACGACTGGCGCAAGGGTTTCCGATTCTCAACCTACGCAACTTGGTGGATCAGGCAAAAAATCACCCGGAGCATTGCCGACAACGGCAGGGTGGTCAGAGCGCCTGTCCACATTCAGGAAACATCTCGAACACTGTTACGCGAGAGATCCGCAGTGGAAGCAGGTTTGGGTCGTCCCGAATCGGAGTATGAAACTTCGCGACGTATCGGAATGTCTATTTCAAAAACACGCCTGATCCTATCAGTTTTCGATGAAGTGGAATCACTGGACGAGGTGGACCCAGCAACAGGTTTCTCAAGAATTGAGGGGTTGACGGACTTGTTAACTCCCAACCCAGCAGAGGCTGCCGAGCTTTCTTCATTAAGATCCACCCTGTTGAGCCTACTCGATGAATTGGATGAGCGAAGCAGGGAGGTACTCCTTCTGCGCTTTGGCCTGATGAGAGACGAAGCCATGACTCTGGAGGAGGTTGGGCAGCACTACTCAGTGACACGGGAGCGAATCAGGCAAATTGAATCTAAAGCGATGCGTAAACTTTCACATAGGATCAAACGGGGGATCCTTTGGCCCTTCATGGGCGATGAATTCGCACCGAAAGAGAACAGGGAGCCATCATTAACGGATAAACAATCAAACACTGAGACCAAGTCAGACCTGAATCCGATTAGTGAGCGAGAGTCTGTAGAGACTGAAACAGAAACTTCAAATAATTTTGAGCAACCTGAGTCGCCTCACATTGCAATCCCTAAGTCGGATCTTGTCGAACAAGCGTTAAAGCTCGGTTTGAAAGTAGACGATCGACGAAAGGATGGAGGGAGACTTTCCATCCTTGTGCCTTATGTATCTACTCCAAAGATAAGAGCATTTGGTCGCAAGCTTCTCGACTCGGGTTTCCAAAGAAATAGAAACGACATTTTCGAGATATGACGATGAAAATCAGATACGCCCCCCCGAAGGCAGGGGCGATGATGGAAGCATTGCGGGGCCTTGGATATTCAACTTCCGCAGCCTTGGCAGACGTGGTGGACAATTCCATATCTGCTGGTGCCACTCGGGTTCACCTTGACTTCCATTGGAAGAATTCAGAGAGCAGGATTTCAATACTTGATAACGGGTGCGGTATGAGTGACCCGGAACTTGAAGCAGCGATGACGCTGGGAGTACTTAATCCACTTGATGAAAGGGCTCCGAACGACCTTGGACGTTTTGGTCTAGGGCTGAAAACAGCATCCTTTTCTCAATGCCGCAGTCTTACAGTTGCTTCAAAGCGTATAGGACAGGAGATAGTTTGTCTGCGTTGGGATCTGGACGCCATAGCTTCCGATCCTGAGGGTGGTTGGCGTATGTATGAGGGGCCCGCAGTCGGCTCCGAGAGTTTTATCGAACCTCTTGCTGAAATGAGTTCAGGCACTATCGTTCTCTGGGAAAAGATGGACAGGGTGGTCACACCAGGATCTGATCTGAACCATTTTGCAGATCTGGCTGATGATGTCGAATTACGTCTCGCCATGATCTTCCATCGTTTGCTTGAAGGATCTAATCCAGATTTCCAACTGTATATGAACAGCAGGCCAGTTCAACCCTGGGATCCGTTCATGACAGGACATCCCGCTAAGGCTATGGAATCTCCTGTTGAGCGCAGAAATACTCCCTCTGGCATCCTAGAGGTTCAGTGTCATGTGCTTCCTCACAAGGACAAGCTTTCTGAAGATGAGTTTACTAAAGCGGGCGGTCCTGAAGGTTGGACATCTCAGCAGGGCTTTTATGTTTACCGTAACAAACGTCTGCTTCTGGCGGGTGGATGGCTTGGGCTTGGCCGAGGACGTGCCTGGAATCGTGAAGAATCTCATCGTCTGGCGCGTATCAGGATAGAGATTCCGAACTCCGCGGATGCTGACTGGAAAATCGATGTACGTAAGTCCACAGCGCGTCCACCGGTTTTTGTGCGGAACTGGCTTACCGGCCTGGCCGAGAATACCCGGGATAAGGCCAGGAAGGTCTTTGCATTTCGAGGTTCAACCATACAGGGGCCCGGTGGAGCACCGATTGACCAGGCCTGGCATGTTGAACACCTTCGCAGCGGGCTCCGTTATCGTATTCATCAGGGACACCCCGCAGTGGCTGCAGTTATCGAGGCGTGCGGAGAGCGACAGGACTTGGTCAAGGCGATGCTTCGCGTAATAGAAGAAACTGTTCCTGTTCAGCGTATTTGGCTCGATACGGCTGAGAACAAGGACACGCCCAAAACCGGGTTTGATGGCGAACCCAATCAGTCAGTTATTGAGGTCGCAACCGTACTATTCGAGGACTTGCTTACCCGGAAGGGTTTAAGTCCGGACGAAGCGCGAAAGGCAATGCACAGAACAGAACCATTTCAGAAATATCCAACATTGATCGCAAATCTGGGGAGATCCGAATGAGTATTACTCAAGATAACAATACTCAGACAGAGTTGTTGGAGAACGTTATCGCCACTGCACAGCGCTTGGTGAAGGCCGAGAAAGACAAGTCAAGAGTTACACCAGCGTTCATTGCTGAAAAGGTCGCACTTGCAACATTCATGTTTGCTAGCGACACACCTGAAATGGTTGACGAGCAACATGCTGTCATGGTCCTGATTCAGCGTTTCAGCCATAGGATCGGCAAATCCACGACGATGAAAAGTGACGCCGGTCACGTGGATTGGCTTGTTTCTTCGCGAAAACGTGATTGGTTATACTGGCGCCGATACAGGGACTTTCTGGAGTCGAAGCTCGCTGATGTAGTGGTGGATGGCGTGGACGAAGCTACTGACGATATCCTGCGACTCCTTGAGGATCCTCGAAGAACGGACCCATGGGATCGGCGAGGTTTGGTTGTCGGACATGTGCAATCTGGAAAGACCAGTAATTACTCGGGACTGATCTGCAAAGCTGCTGACGCTGGCTACAAGATCATCATTGTACTTGCCGGAATGCACAACAATCTGCGCTCGCAAACTCAGATGCGGTTAGAGGAAAGCTTTCTTGGCTATGAAACGACTGCCAATCGAGATCCGGGCATGCCTATAGGAGTTGCCGAGTTTGGAGAGAACCTGAAGACCAACTCTGCGACCACTCGTGCAGAAAATGGCGATTTCAGCAAAGCGATTGCCAAGCATTTTCACGGCATATCTCCGGAAGAACGTCCTTGGCTTTTCGTTGTAAAAAAACAGAAAACCGTTCTGACAGCCCTCCTGCAATGGATCAAAACCCGCGTCGCAGACTCCACTGATGCAGAGGATGATAGAAAGCTTGTAACCAAACTTCCTCTTCTGATGATTGACGACGAAGCTGACAACGCATCCGTTGATACGGGAGAACAAGTTTTCAAGGATGATGGTACTCCGGATGAGGAACACCAGCCGAAGACCATCAACAGCCTCATTCGCCAGATACTTCATGCTTTCACGAGAAAAGCATATGTAGGCTATACCGCTACTCCATTCGCGAATATTTTTATTCATCACAAGGGCGCTACTGCAAAAGAAGGGCCTGATCTTTTTCCCCGCTCATTCATCATAAACCTTGCCGCTCCTTCAAACTACATTGGTCCTGCCCGGATGTTTGGGAAGATGACCAAGGAAGGTAGAACGGCAGCACTGCCATTAGCCAGGGATATTCTGGATCATTATGATCCAGCTTCGGATTCGGGCTGGATGCCACCCAAACATAAAAAGACTCATCAACCTCTTTATGGAGGTGAAGATGAAGTTCCGCCTTCACTACGGCAGGCCATAGGCTCATTCGTTCTTGCTTGCGCAGTCCGTGAGCTTAGGGGGCAGGGAGGTCAGCATAGCTCCATGCTGATTCACGTTACCCGATTCGTCGATGTCCAGGACCATGTGCGAGAACAGGTGGAAAAAACCGTACGTCAAATGCGACAGCGAATTTCGCGTAGATTGGGTGCAGAGGAAGCACTTGAACATCTGCATCAGATCTGGGAGAACGATTTCCTTCCTGTTCACCAACAGGTCACAGGTCTTTCCGCAGAGGTGGATCGGCCTTCCCCGATGCCTGACTGGGAGCAAATAACCACTGTTCTGGCAGACGTTCTTGAAGACATTCAGGTTCGTTCCATCAATGGAACAGCCAAGGATGCATTGGACTATGCAATACCCGGCGCAGCTTTGAAAGTTATCGCGATAGGCGGCGACAAACTCGCTCGAGGTCTTACACTAGAAGGCCTCTGTGTCAGTTATTTTGTACGCTCCACTAAAATGTACGATACGCTCATGCAGATGGGTCGCTGGTTCGGCTATCGTCCGGGTTATCTTGATTTGTGCAGACTCTATACCTCTCCTGATCTTGTGGAATGGTTCGGTCATATTGCAGATGCATCTGAGGAGCTGCGTGAAGAGTTTGACTTTATGGCAGCAGCGAATCTTACGCCGGAGCAATATGGCCTTAAAGTGATGTCTCATGAGGTGCTGACCGTAACATCCCCATTGAAAATGCGGAACGCTCAAACGCTTTCACTTTCCTACAGTGGAACACGGCCTCAGACCATCCTTTTCCATCGCGATGCCCAGATACAGCAAAAAAATCTTGATGCCACAGACACACTCATTTCATCGTTAGGTGAAGGATGGGAAGAATCTATCCAGTATGGGCGTGATGGGGATCCTGACCGCTGGCCTGGAGCTCGTTTGTGGAAGGATGTGGATTATTCGAAAGTTGTAGAGTTCCTCGGCACTTACACTACGCATCCGAATGCGAGTAGCGCCAAAGCGGCGGTATTGTCTGAGTTCATCTTGAAGATGGTCGAAACTGGGCAACTTAAAAAATGGAGCGTCGCACTGCTGAGTGGAGGAAGCGGGACAGGGGATGTTCACACTTTCCCGAACGGTACCCCGTCCACAAGCTACTTCATGCGAAAGACTGAAGACTCTGAGAATGCCGATGAAATTGATCCAAAAAAGTTTGCGATCGGGGTATTAACTGACCCAAAAGACGAGGGGATTGATCTTGGTGACGACGCTTGGCGCGAGGCTTTGACTCTGACTCGCGCAGCTTGGAAGCGTGATGATGCAAGGAAACGTGTCGACCCTCCCAGCTTTCCGAGTGGTAAAGGTATCCGGGAGATTCGAGGAAAGCTCGGGGGTGAAGCCGATCGAGGTCTTTTGCTGTTGTACCCACTTTCACCCTATTTCTACAAAGGTCAGCATCCCGAGCGTCTGATCGTTCCTGGATGGAGTAAGCCAATCATGGCGTTTGCCACCGCCTTTCCTGCCAGCGATAACTCGATCAAAGTAGCGTACGAAGTTAATCTTCTTTACTGGATGCAGGAATATGGCCCGACCGAGTAATGAATTCATCCTTGCATGGTCATCGTTGGTTTCTGAAGATGAATCCTCTGGCTGGCAGGCCATTTCCCTGCCTCCTGCGGGTCCTATTGATATTCAGGCGGGGCGACGTTTTCCGGACAACACAGAAGCAGTGCTTTTCTGTTTTCCAACTATAAGCTTGCCCCGATCCGAAAAATTGCCAGAAGGCAAGGGATTCCTCGTGGAAAGAACCCAACTCTCAGTCCACGATGGTTTGTGTCTCGCTCTTACCCGTCAGCAAGAGGGAAGTCCGGATTTATTCGCATCAATGGTTTGTGATGTGGTTGGTGCCATGGACGACGCATCGGATAACACGGCTTCAGAGACTTCCTTCTTGCGGATATTCTTGGGGCGAGTTCGTGCCTGGCAACAGTTCATGTCGCGGGGGGCAGGTCCTCTTAGTACTGAAGCTGAGCTGGGTCTGGCAGGGGAGCTCTACTTCATGAAGCAATTCCTTGATGCCGGGGTTGCTCCAATGACTGCTCTTAATGGGTGGGTCGGGCCTGATGATGCCCCACAGGATTTTCTTCTCGGCGAGGGGGCCGTCGAAGTCAAGGCGACCATGTCTTCGTCAGGTTTTCCGGTCAGGATTGGGTCTTTGGAGCAACTGGATGATAGCGTCACTTCACCTCTATTCCTCGCCGCTGTGCGATTCGCAAGATCCGAGGTGGGCGCAACGCTCCCCGATTTGATTGCCCAAGTCACGCAGCGACTTGAAACTGAACCGGGGGGAGTGGAGCTACTGAGGGAGCGTCTTATGTTGGCTGGTTATTTTTCTATCCATGAAGGACATTACTCTCGGAAATTTGAACCGAAAGAAAAAAGGATGTTCTTGGTAACCAGGGATTTTCCCCGCCTCACGCCTGGGACTGTTCCTCTTGGTGTGACCAAGGCGCATTACGAACTCAACCTGGATCATGTTGCGGATTATTTTCGTGATTTCAGCGTGATCCTCTCTCAGCTAGGAGTAATGAATGACTCTCGATGATTTCTTCGAGGAAACACGTGGGGAGATAGCCTCTCTAATGAGTGAGGGTGCCCCCTTCGCAGAACTGGTTTTCTGTGAGGTCGTCATGCAGCACTTGGTCGACGCCGGTATGACGTTCGAGCCTGTTGTGTGTCATTTCCAGGGTAAAGTTGGAACTTCCAATCTGCGGCTAAGTGGCTACGCTCTCTCTGATGACGCAGATCAGCTTGATCTTTTTGTGAGTCTGTATGGTGGCTTTGAAAGCCTGGCCCCCATTCAGGATCAGGATTCGAAAACTGCAGCCCAACAGTGTGTGCGGTTTCTTGAGCTTTGCGCAGCGGGACGACTTGCAGACAAACTGGATCCGTCCAGCGACTCTCATTCGCTCGCCCTTACTATCAGGGAAATTTACGACAGGCTTGATCAGGTGAGGGTGTTCGTTCTAACAGACGGTGTGGCCAAGTCAAAGAGTTTCAAGCCGCGCGAGGTGGGGGGTAAATCCGTCCGTCTCGAAGTAATGGATATTGAGCGACTTTTCCGACACCGTTCCGAGGGTAAGCCGCGCGATGAGTTGGTTGTGGATTTCAACGAGGTTTCAGGATCGCCACTACCCTGTGTCTTTGTACCGGGAGAGACCGGGGACTATGACTATGCACTTACCGCAATACCGGGTGAAGCCTTACGTCATATCTATGAAAAATTTGGCCCTCGTCTTCTAGAAGCCAACGTGCGCTCTTTTCTGAGTGTAAAAGCCAGAGGTGTTAACGCGGGAATTCAAGGTACTTTAAGAAGCGCGCCGGAGCGATTCATGGCATTCAATAATGGCATCGTATTGGTAGCTGATGAGATGAAGCTTGCGCGCGCTGAGGATGGCTCGCCCGGCATAATCTGGCTCCGGGGTATGCAGGTCGTCAACGGAGGGCAGACTACCGCATCAATCTATTTTGCCAAGAAAAAGTACCCAGATACGGACCTTAGTAAGGTACGAGTCCCCGCGAAAATCATAGTCATGAAGGAGGCTGATCCGGCTAAGGAAGAGGCTTTGGTCTCTGATATTTCGCGCTTCGCAAACTCCCAGAATGCGGTACGTCAGTCTGATCTTTCTGCAAATAAACCATTTCACATCGAAGTCGAGCGATTGTCGTTATCGATATATTGCCCAGATGGTGTGGGTCGCTGGTTCTATGAGCGCGCTGCAGGAAGTTACAACACGCTTCTGTCAAGAGAAGGTACCACAGCAGCCAAACTGAAGGCATTGAAGGAATCTGTACCAGCATCCCGGAAAATAACCAAAACGGAGTTGGCCAAATACCTGATGGCGTGGGATATGAGACCCGACATTGTCAGCCTTGGAACTCAGAAGTGTTTCGATCGCTTCATGACTGGCTTGAGTGACATTGAAGCTGAGGGAAATTCTGTAGTACCTGATACAGCTTTTTTCAAGGCTCTTGTTGCCAAGGCCATCATATTCAAGGCAGTTCACAAAACAGCTCGTCCATTGGTTTCTGCATTCCTGGCCAACGTGGCTGCTTACACTGTTTCAGTGGTAGCAGCCTCGTATCGGGAAAGTTTTGACCTTGAGAGGGTTTGGCGTAATCAGGGCGTGTCAATTCAATTTCTTGAGCAGGTCGAGATCTGGGCGAGAGAGGTGAACGAAAGATTGCATCAAACCGCAAACGGTAAGATGATTTCAGAATGGGCAAAAAAGCCTGAATGCAGGGATGCCATTTTTTTCCGTCCTTTTTCCTCACCATCCTTGAATATTCCTGAAGTTCCTCAAGGTTAACCAGTGACTGATATTGTTGACCCAGCTACCAGAAGCCGAATGATGTCTGGTATCCGGGGGGTGGATACCAAGCCAGAGCTTATTGTGCGCAAAGCGCTTTTTGCCTCTGGTTTCCGGTTCAGATTGCACAGGAAGGACTTACCTGGACGCCCTGATATCGTCCTTCCAGGGCGCCAGGTAGCAATATTCGTACATGGATGTTTCTGGCATGTGCATCAAGGTTGCCGGTACGCAAAAACGCCTGCTTCGCGTAAGGAGTTCTGGGAAGTCAAACTTGCAGCCAACGTAGCTCGCGATTCAGCCAAAAGGGATGCACTACTTTTGAAGGGGTGGCGTGTACTGATAGTTTGGGAATGCGCAACGCGCTCCATTTCCGTAAAGGAATTATTACCCGATTTGCTGAAAGACTGGATGGAAGGCAGCCGCACTACTGGTGAGATCGATTCAGGCTCCACGTTTCCATGAATCTCGAGACCACCTCAGCGATTTTTTGTGCGAGAAGTGGAGGGACGGCGTTACCAACCTGAGTGTACTGCTCTGTACGGTTACCAGCGAAGAAATAATTATCCGGGAAAGTCTGCAGTCGCGCAGCCTCCCTGACTGTGAGACTTCTGCATTGTGAGGGATCAGGGTGAATGAAGTAATGCCCGTCTTTCGCGATGTGAGAGACTACTGTTGAAGACCATGAGTCAGCCAACTGAACTCTGAAACGGTCTACGAAGGGAACCTTGATTGAAGATACGTTTCCGTGATTCGGAAGTAGCGGTCTGGGGAAGTCTGCAATTTTCGGTGAGTACTTGTGAACTTTGCCATACGCTGCAGTAAACATGTAACGGTTCAGGTCTGAGCGCATGTGCGAGCGAGTATCGTGTTGAATGACTCCTCCGAGACGAGCGTCGGAAAACCATTCCTTTAATCCATTTTGCAATTGATTATCTGAAAGCTCGTAGCGTAAGAAGTTTCCACCAGTAGATGCGTGATGCCTTGCTTCTTTGACAGCTAATCCAATTTCCCTGAAAACCGGTTCAATGTAATCGGAGCGGTAGAATTGAATCTTATCCTGCGTCTCAGCCAAGGCAGAGAGCCATTGCTGGTGACCATCGGTTTCTTTCGATAATTTGCTTCTGAGTTTCGGCAGATCAGAAAGTGTCTGCCCAACAGTTACATGCGCTTGCTCCGCGTTCAGGATGAACTTCTCTGGCGAACAAGTTATCGCTGGTACTGACCGCGCCACGTCAGAGCGAATCCCGAAGAGGATAACTCTATGCCTACCCTGTGGCACACCGAAACGTTCCGCCGCTATTACAAAGTCGTGCGGTGCTATCTCACCGGCAACGCCCGGCTTCACAAATGAATGAATCTGATATTCGAGGTCATCGCCAGGTTTGGAAAGATCAGCCACGATTTTCTCGAATATAGAGGTACCCCCGTGTTTCGATGACAGCATGCCTTTCACGTTTTCCATGATGAATACAGCTGGCTTGTGAGCGCGGATGATTCTCAAATATTCTTTGTAAAGAAAATGCTTCTCATCACTTTCGAATTTTTCGAGTGATTCACGAGTCCGTCTTGAACGACCGGCTACAGAGTATGCCTGGCAGGGCGGCCCCCCGATCAGAACCCAGTCGTCAGCCCCGGCAAGAGCGGTCCTGATCCGAAAATCCAAGTCTTCAGGATTGTCTTTACCAAGTTCGAAGTTACGTGCCTCCTCCAAAGCTTCACGAGCAGCCTCTTCGGTATCCGGATGTCCAAACAGCTCATCACGTGAAATCTCGCCACGAATATGTTCGTAGTAGCAATCAGGCACCTTGCCGGGCGAGAATTTCCTATATAGGGAACGAAGGGAAAGCGTTTTATGCGCAATCGGGTCCTTTTCTGCAGACAACTTTAGGGAGAAACGGGGAGAGCCAGCAGAGTCTAGGATTGATGAAAAACCCTCTCCTAGACCCCCAGGCCCAGCAAAAAGATCAATTACCAGGATGGGTTTGCGTAGGGTCATACTTTATTGTTCTTGGAAATTAATTTATGCATAGGAGGATCACCAACGCACATGTTGACATGGTACCGGAATTACTTGTTAAACAATGTTTCGGACAAGGGGGGTCTCTATTCAAATCGATGAAAGTAGATTGAATAGTTCCTGACTTTGTCACCACAAATCTGAAGATGATCAAAAAGCAGATGCGGAAAATCTTGAACCACTTTCGAAGGTGATCAGCATACACATACTAAAGCGGCTGGAGGCGGTAGAGCTATATCGGAAATTGATAAAAAACTCAGGGTCACATCACCACAATGAACTCCACTTTCAATGGGTCGAATTAGCTGGCTATATTAGAGATGTTGATGTTATGACCCTAAGTTATGACAGAAAACGATACTCTCTATGGATTGATTTTATAAAACATCATCGATCACTTCTGAAATTTCAGCCTCAGACTCCTCGTGATTTTTTAGATGATATTCGAGTGTTAGATAACCCGAGTCCGTCTCTTCTGCATGCGCCAAGAGATAGATAGATTCAATGGCTTCTGGGAGCATCGACTGCGCCTCGCGGTCCCAAATACTTGCCAGAACGCGCTCTTTTTTTTCCAAGGCCGTCATCCAGTCTTTCGGCTCATTCCAAATACTGTCAGGTAATAAAAAGTCATTTTGCCGACATCTGCTGTAAGTCTTAGTAAGTTTGGCTTCCATTTCTTTGAAGGCATCCGCCAGTGCAAAACCGTAGTCGTTAGTTTTGATTCCTGGGCCAATTGCTTTAATCCATGAAAGTCCAGCCTTAGGAGTTACTTGTACCAAATAATTATTAAAAGCTGGATGAGGCCTTGGAGGGTTCTTTAACATAAATTTAAATGGAGCCAATTCTTCTAATGATTGCGTGAAATCTTCAATTTTCATTCCCATAAAAAGTCCGAAAGGTCCTTTTGAATTCATCTCATGCTCCAAAATTTAAAATGAAAGATTATGTGTAAAAACTAGTTCATAACTCGATATGTCCTGCCCATTTTAATTGGCAGGAATTCTGACACAATCCATTTACCTAGCTAACAAACTCCCTTATATCGAGATCCCCAACCGTGCTCAGCATATCGGTTGCAAGCCCCCTCTTACGCTCCAGCAAACGATCAAGCGTTTCCTCAAAAGTTGTCATACCTTCAGCCGTTATTGTTGGGTAATACACCGTCACATCCTTGGTCTGACCAATACGATACGCGCGGTCAGTCGCCTGGTCTTCCTTAGCTGGGTTCCAAGGTCTTGTAAAGTGGATCACATGATTTGCTGCTTGAATATTCACGCCAAAGCCAACTGCTGTAGTTGAAAGAATAATCACGCAAAACCCGGGCTTGTTTTGATAGACATCGATGATTCCCTGACGCCCGCCTGTTTGCGCGTCACTGGCCTTCGTATCACCATTGATCACTTCGGCTTGCAGGCCAAACTCATCCATCAGAACCACTTGAATGGCTCGTTGAATATCTCTGAGCTCAGTGAAAATAATTGCCTTTTCATTTTTTTCTTTGATGGCATGAAGGGTGCGTAGCATCCACTTCATCTTCGGCGAGTCAGCCACCAGATCCAGGTCGTACTGGTAGGCTTGGGGATGCGCACAAATCACCTTCAGGTTATGCAACAAACCGAGAATGACAGCGTTCTGATCGCCCACTTTCTCCAGAAGCTTGCGCTGATTTTCGTAGTTGGAAATCCGCTCTTCATACAGATTTCTTTGTCGACCACCCATGGCAAGGCTCTTGCAATCCTGGTCGATAAGTTTGTTGGGTAGATCTTTTGCAACATCTTTTTTGGTACGTCTCAGCAGTTGAGGATCAATCAACTGTTTGAGTTGATCTCTCAATGCTTCCGCATCAGGGGCATTGTTTTCAATTGGGCGCAGGAAAGTTTTTCCGAAAGTACTCAGTGATCCCAAGGCGGAGGGTTGGATCAGGTCGAACAAGCACCACAAGTCTGTCAGGCTATTCTCTACAGGCGTGCCTGTACAAGCAACCTTGAATGTGCAGGGCAAAGCCATGGCTGCCTGGGTAACCAGTGCAGCGGGGTTCTTGATTTTCTGCGCTTCATCAAAAATGCCAATGGACCAAGATTGACGGCAAAGCGAGAATTCCATATCACGAAGCGTCTCATAGGTGGCCAAAACAACCTTATGCTCACCCAGCCAGCCAGGCCGCAGCAGGTTTTTGATTCCACGCTGTTGAAGGTCCAACGGAATCTCATGCTTGGTGAATTTTGCTGCTTTCAGGTGCTCGCCATAAAGCTTCAGCATTAAAACGCCACTGGGATGGAAGAAACGCTGCAGTTCCCGCTCCCAGTTGTCGAGCAATGAAACGGGGGCGATGATCAAAGCGGGCTTCATGTCTTTGCTTTGTTCAAAAGCACCTACCAACAATGTCAACAACTGAAGGGTTTTACCCAGCCCCATGTCATCGGCCAACAGGCACCCGGACACTTCCGCTGGCGCTTTCGCGAAAAGATGCTGCATCCATGCAACGCCCTGCAGCTGATGCTCCCTAAGGCTTACCTCCGGTCTCAAATACTCAGTGATGAATGGCTCTAGTTGCTTGCCTTCATTCAAGCGGTTTGCACGTTGTTTGATGTACTCAGACTGTTCAATATTGTTCTGAACCAGCAAAACCACTCGTTTGGATGGCGGTTTGTCACTTGTTCCACCAGCGGATTCCGAAGCAAATTTCTTGGACCAGGCACGATGAATACTTTTGGCCACATGCAGTGGCAGTTTGATTTCCGCTTTTGGAAACATCACCTCGTTTCGATTTTCCCGAACGGCAGTAGATATGCGAACGGTGAATTCATCAAAATCCGCTTTTTCCGAGCCATCAAACTTGGCTAACAAATCTCCATCTGTGCCTAACTCCTCCAGCAAAGAAGCGGGTAACCAGCTTTCAGAACCCTCCTTCCCAATGTAAGGAGAAGTAATTTTCACTGCCTCGCCAATGCCGACCACACGGTCACCATAAATGCTCGGGTCCATTACAGAGTCAAAATATTGACCATTTTGCTCAGCAGCCCACCTTTCACACATGGCGGACAATCCAGCCAGTTCAGCCTCGGTAAGATCTGAAATTTCAAGCTCTTCGCCTTTCCAGAATGCAATGGGCAAGTCCGCCATGAAGTTGGTGGACAGAATGGATACGAAGTGACGAAATTCAGAAGGATCTTTAAAAAGGTATTCCTTGTCTTCAGCAGCTCCCGATGTCATTGGCTGCAAAAGAAGTTTCACCTGCAAAATGGTACCCGCAAGCTCGAACAAAGGTTCGATCGTGAATCGGCAAAAGAGGATATCCGCCTTTTCCCTGCTCTGTTCGAACTGCTCAGGATCTACAACCTGGGTGGCCCCGTCACCGAGCGCTGAAAAGGGATTCTTCAAAAACCTCATGGCCGACTCGCCAGCCACACGCCTCAGGGGCATCTGTTTAATGTTTACCAGTACGTCTTTGATTTCAGGGCTCACGACAACATGTGTAACTGAGCCATCCTGCCCTTGAATTCGGTAGGTGTCTTGTACTGCATCCAGCCGGTCGAAATGATTCAACCAATTCTGCGGCGCCCCATCAAAATCAGGGATCACCTCAACAACAGCATCGGATTTCAGACTCGACTTCCGCATGTCAATACGCAAGTTGTCCGGTTTCAGGACAATGGTTTTTTCCAAAAAACCGTCAAGTTGAATACCAGCTTGTAGCGCATATTTTCTGATGTCAGCCCAGTAAGATTGGTTCAGGCGCTCACCACCGCCCGACCTGTCGATGCGGGAAAACTCGGTCACCAATGTACAAACTCGCCATACAGGTTCTGACAATAGAAAAGTCTGATCTGTATCGGTGACATAGCCACCAATACGATTGACACTCCCTTTGATAACTGCTCCCGCAGCGTTGGTCCAGGATTGGATATACACCTTGAAGTCTGGATCACTCACACTGCCTGAGCATGCAAGAGTTGGGACAAACTTTGAATCAATATGGGGTAGCCCCAAGACATGAAGGCCACCGCCATGATCCGGTTGATGTGCAAGTTCATACAACTTGGGCCAGAACAGCACCAGTTTTTGACCTTCAGAAATCAAGTAACCTTCGTTTTTGAGTTGTGTAAGGTATGCGAGTTGATTCTTTTCAGTGGCCGACAGAGAACTTAAGTCTTGATTGAGCTTAAACGTGAGGCCTATTTCTGTTGGCGCGTAGCAGTGCGCGCCATCCAAAGCTTGAGAAATAGATTTGGAATTTGACACGAGCTTTGCGCTGTCAACTTTCCCCTTTTTTTGGCGAAAAAAATCGAACAGACCCATCAGCGCCAGAATCCTTTACCAGGTTTATATAAAAATCCCAATTCAATTAACTTCTTGACCAAAGGGTTAGGATCATTTGAAATGAAAACCCAGAAGCCACCACCTGTTGATACATTGTCCAAGGTTGCAACGCTTAGGCGAAGAATTTTAATGAACGCTTTCGCCGCCTCGATATCACGATGTCGTTTGTCTTCTGCTGGTTTTGTGAGCGCTGCATTGATCATCGAATGCAGCGCTGAACCAGAACTGACTTTCGTTTGACTCGTTATTTTTCTTGCGGGAATATTTGCAAGGCTATTTTTCCTGATCTGCTCGGCCTTCTTGATGCCCTCATGCGAGGGGGTAATTCCTAGAGTGCGAAGCTCATAGTCCATTTTTGGCTGCCAATTACCATTGTGCGTGATCCTGCTAGAAGCCAAATAAGGTATTTTTAGCTGTGTTTGTGTGTTCAAGTCGATCGATTCCACTTGGAATGGTATTTTTGACTCGTGATACACATAGCAGGCACCACCGGCAGAAAACTCTACAAAGTAGTATTTGCCAATTTGAAAAATAAAGGCATTGTTCTGAGCTACATCTCCCGAAAGCGAACTGTATCGTCCTTTGTTGGCCTGCTTGAACTCCATGAAATCTGCGCTGCGGTTGTGATACGCGTCTCTTCCTAAAACAATGCGCGTGTAGCCCATCTGATCAACAAAGCGCATCCAGTAATCCAGGCGTGCCTGGTCCACCTGACTGCTGCCTTGAAGCAACTTGAAAAAATACTCGAGATCTTCGCGTGCAAACCAATTCAGTACCATTCGAAAGGCTTCATCTGTCAAATGCGCCTTCCAGATGTTGGCCTTGCTTTTGATTTGCGGATTCCCCCAATGCTCCAACGACACAACCTTAAGCCGTCTGTGCAACTCATCCTTGAACTTTGCTTGGCTGTATCGATTAAGCGCGGCACCGAACAAACTGTCCTTGTAACGCGGAAGAAGAGTACCTAGATTCAACAGCGAGTCAATACGAGTTCTGAAAGCTTCGTCATTGGCCTTTCCTACTTTTTGTCCTATGGATTCAACCAAGGAATCCCAAAGCCAACTTGTTTCGGGAATAGCCACATGTTCCTGAAGCGAATTGAATACACCTATGTTTTCATCAAGATACAACTCGGCAAGAATTTTGGTGGGCTGAGCTGAAAAAAGGTGATCGCAATCCCTGGCGGCCTTGATCCATGCCCTCTCCTTACGCCCAGCTTGCTCTACAGAAGTAAGTCCTTCTAACAAAAGATTTCGAAGCTTTTTGAGGTTTGTTGTATTGTCGGCTTGAGTGATATCAGCAGAAAAATAACTGTAAACCATGCCCATCCACAATCTTTTTGCCAATTGCTGGGCTGCGATCTTGGTTCGAATGAACTTTTCCACTTGCTTCCACAAATTGTTCTGTCCAAGCGCGCATTCTTTGGTTTTGCCGATTCTGTCATTCAGGCTCCAGCAAATCACCCTCCATTCCCTTTTACTCAAAAGGGCTTCCCCTTGCGCAAACTTCATCAAGGTGCGTTTTCGCTCTTCGTCAGCGGGAATTATTTCTTTTTGAGCAGCGTTGATTTTGCCAATCACAAGTGGAACAGTTTTTCGTAGCTTTTTGAATTTCTCAACCTCAAACGCATGCTCAACTCGCTTCTGAACACCCAGAGTAAGTTCATTGAATTGACGTTGAAGAGACAAGAAATCGCCACTCATATGAAGCATTTCTCTTCAGTAGAATCGGAGAACTTGGCGTCTAACTCAGGATTCAAATCTTCCCGCTCTTTTAAGCCATAAAATTGAAGCCTCAGCTCAACGCGTCGACTGGCGTCTTTGGTGGACTTGGAGTTGTTAAATGCAACACCGCCAGCTAGAAAAAGTTTTTTAATCTGTATTTTCTGGTCTGGATCAAGCCTTAACTTCAGTGCGTTTTTATCACCGATCAAGGTACACATCACCCATTCCGAGCGACGAAGACTCAGGTTCAAGTTGTACAGGTAGGAGCCATCAGTATCCGTAAAACCCTCAATCAATACTTGTTTAAACCACTTGTTACCAACTTCACTGTTGGCTGCCTGAAGGATCAAGGGCACCACATCTAACAGTGCGTTCTCGCCATCCGAGCTCAACTTAAACTGACCAGTACCAAAGCGGCCCGCCTCTCCGAAATTGATGCGGTTGTCTTTACAATCAATTTGAATAACTTTATTTTTCAAGTCTGCATTATTGGCGAGTTCCCGGCACAGATCACTAATTTCGGAGACACGTTGCTCCTCATCTTGGGTGGCCTCACGAATTTTCTGAGTAACAAGAACAAGAGATGTAACCATGATGACCAGAAAAAGAATCATCAATGCGGTCATCAGATCAGCGTAGGAAATCCAGAAGGGTTTTTCTCCCTCCTCTCTTGACCTACCCGGCGGTGCAGCTTTGTTACTTAACATGGGAGCCTTCTATGTTATTTGACGCGAACTTCGCTTAGCTCTTCAACTACTTCAGCAAGCTCGGAAACGCCAGACCCCAATGCCTTAACTGCACGATCAAGTTCATTGTCCAGACTTGACATGACCTTACTGAGTGATCCATTCATTCCATCTGTGAAACTACCGAAGGAAGTGGTGACCACTCCATTAAAATCACGAAGGTAGGTTTTCATCTCGGTAGTAACTGACCCTAGCTTTTCAGCAACAGAAGCCAAATCCTGAGTCATTTTCTCTCTTGAAGAAGCGTCTGACTCAAGAGTTAAAGAGACTTTTTCAGCACCTGAAATTACTTTTTGTACTAACTCTTTCGTGGACTCGTAGTCGTCAATCAAGGCGGCTAGCCTGTCAGATGCTCCACCCAAGTGTTCTGTAGTCCTGTTAACCAAACTGATCAGATTGGCGCTCTTGTCCGTTGAAATACTCACTGCATTACCAGCCAATTCAAACCTGGAAGCTGCGCCGCCTATTTTTTCAGCACCGTTGATCAAGCCGGACACCATTGTCGATGTGCCCTGCTGCAGCTTTTCTAAAACATCCTTGGAACCCGCACTCTGTTCTCGAATTGCGGCCAGCAAACTCGTGATTTGAGCATCCATTTGCTCCAAAGCCATTTTGGCCTTCTGTTCCATTTTTTCAATTTCTCGGCGTGCCTGAGCTTGCAGTTCCGCTTGCGCCTCAGAGAAAGTTGACAAGATTTTCGCAAATTGGTCGCCTAAGCCACTTAAAGAAGTTTCAAGCTCATTGAATACTCTCTTCTGGCCTTCTGAGACTTGTGTCTCGACTGATCCAGCAATCATGGAAAGTTGCTTGGACATTTCAACTTGTCGAGTCTCTGCTTCCTTCAATAGCGTTTGTACTTGTGTTGCCATTCCCTCACCTGCCAATCGACCACTTTCTCCGATCGAGGTGACAGCCGAATCGATAGACTCCAAGGACTTGGACAGTTGCTCAAGGAAAGATTGGGATTGAGACTGGATATTGTGTTGTTCTTGTTCACGTTCCGCTTGTAAAGCAGCCTGAGAAGCCTTAAACATTTCGAAAACACCACCCAGTTGAGTCGACAAACCTCCCAATGCCTCGGAAATCTTATCCACCGTTTGTTGGTGACCTTGCCCAACCTTGTTGGTCAAAGAATCAATGAAAGCATCTAATGAGGTCTTCATGGCAACCTGCTGTTGCGCCGCATCTTCAAACATCTTGCGCATCATGAATGACATTTCGTCATTCGCGGTTTTACCAGCTGACCCCATATTGGAAATTGTTTCATTAAATGCAGAAAGCATTTCCTGAACCTGTTTCCCAAATTGGGAGTTTCTTTCCTCCATGTCAGACATCATTTGAACGAGCCTGTCCGAGGCAGCTTTTGAAGTCTCATCGGCTGACCGTTGCATCGCCGCAATTAGCAGGCTAATCTGACTTTCCATCTGACCAATCACGGAAGTCGAACTTTTCAGCATGTCGCTTAAGCCCGCGAACTGCTGGCCAAAGGTGTGATCAAGTCTATCCATGAATGCCACAAGTGCGTCTTGTAACAAATTTTGAACTTTGCCGCTTTGATCGCCTGCAGAGGTCATCACCGTTTCAGCAAGCCTGTTCAAAGGATCTTTCAAACTTGATGCAATCGACTCGCCAATTTGGTCAGCAATTTTCTGACTAGATTCACGATTCGATTCAATCAGGGCAACTTTCAAATCCGCACTTTCTTTAGCGTTCGCTTCCACCAAATTCAACAACATTTCCTTAAGGTCAGTGACGAGCGAATCTTTTAGAAGCCTTGTTTGCTTGGAGTTTTCTTCTGCAGACTTGACCAGTTGAGAAAGGTATTCCTCTCCAACGCCTGCATCGAATAAAGCATCAATTGATTCGTTAAGGGTATCCAGTTCATTCAGACATTTTCGGTACCGTAACTTTTCCCAATGAGTGACCACCATGGCGGCTAGAATCGCTGCTGTTGAGGCAATGAAGGCCTCTTTGACACCACTCAAAAGCAGATTGATACTTTCATTGATCTTTTCTGTATTGGAAGCGTCAAATGCCGATAGGCCAACAAGCAAGCCAGCAAAGGTGCCGATAATTCCGATACCGGTCAAAATACCTGGAAGGTGCTTGAAGTACTCGGTTTTGAGGGTTCGATCAGCAACAGAGGCTGCGGTAAAGAAGTATCCAGCAGGGACAGTGCCTCTAGAGTTTTGAAGTTCTAGCTGGCCTTCTTTTTCAGTGAACTGATCATGCAAAGTTTGTTGAAACTCACCCCAGATATGCTCAAGCAACGTGTCTCTGAATAATTCTCCTACCCGCTTTTTTCTCTCATTGAATGCAGTAGTTGTTAAGCTGGAGAGACCCGAGTTAATGTTTTTCAGGGCTTCTTCGAGCTTGTAGGAAGGTCTAATGTAATGAGCGATGAAATAAATAAAGAAACCAAACAAAAACAGAATTACCAAGAATGGCGCGATTTCTTGGATCGAGTAGAGTGACATGGGATTTACAGCCTTTGACTAGATATTGCTTTTTAATTAAATAACTTTTTTGACTTGATCTTTTGTAAGGTAAAAACTAAACCACTATATCGCCTAGAAACATTAAATTTTGTTAAATTCCGAAATCATTGAAATTCATATTTCATTCTACAAGGTAGTCTCGTAATATCGAGAGAATTTCTCTGGAAAATTTTATTAGTTTGATTTTCAGGCGACGTCCAAGATCCAAGCAATGAAGTCAACCCCCCAAACATAGGGACCAAACCCTAAAGTGCATACTTGAGAAAGCGAGCGTCGCCAATTTCCGCATGTCACAAAAAATGCTTTCATAGAACTAACAACCGAAAATAAAATTCCCTTCTAACGGAATGTTCTTGAAATACAAAACTTGAGCCTAAGAATGTTTAAAAATTCTTGTAGGTGCTTGTCTGGCGATAAGCTTTAACATCACGCCACGTAATGGAAGAGTCTCAAAAATTTCAACCTTTGGCCTGTAATGGTTATTTGCTAATAAAGCCCATCCCGTCCAAAGTCCACTCCCACTCCCCCAACACTCCCTTCACCAACATTTCAAGCACCCGCTCCACCACCGCCGCCTCACCCTTTAACAACAGCAAATCCGCCAGGCTTTTCTTGCACCATTCAATCACTTCCTCCGGGAATCCAAGCACAAGCAATTCTTCAAATGTTGTGGGACGCAGATCTTCTGGCAATTCAGCCAACGCTTGAATACATTTCGCAGGGCTGCGTATCGCATCACCTGAAACACCATCAACCAACTCGCTGCTTGAAAAATCCATAAGCAGGGATTGAACTGTGTATTCAATCGTTGAACTGCTGCTTCTGCAAAAGAACGTAGTAACCCCACCTGCGCTGCGGTCAGTTGCAAGCATGTTGGGCACGACATGCCGAACTGGCATATCTTGGTTGCGCTCATCAGCGCTGCGCAGCAGGGTCAGGCAGGCCGACGTTAGTGGCGTAACAAGCCCAAACCGAACAGCCAGTTCTGTGGCAGCTTCTTCAAACTCACCTGGCTTCAAACGTTCCTGATCCATCAAGCTGTCAAATCGCTGCATAGCCCACAGCTTGCTGACTGATTCGGCCAGCTCGGGTTCATCGAGCAAACGAAATGGAACGCTGGCAAGTTCTGACTTTGCCAGGCCGCTGCCGGCTCGCTTCTCGATGTGCATGGCCACACCAAATGCCGGTGCCTTTGAAGAAAACAGAACAGGGAATGAACACCCATCGAAACCGAATTCAGGTGCAACCTGGGTTTGTTCAATCAAGCCTTCACAATGCAGGCGTATACCGGTGAATGTAGCGGTTCGCAATGTTTTGAACAGGCGGGTCATGGCTGCTTCAATGTCGCAGTCTTGCTGAACAAATTCAACTGCACCACCCGTAGCGCGAGCCAGTGTAGACAACAAACTTTCCTGCGGATTGGCGCCAATCGCCAACACAAAAATTCGGTGTGTGGTTTCCATGGCGGCTTCCACCATTTCAACCAGGCCGTTCACTTCACCATCGGTAATCAACAACACGTCGGCCTTGCGCACGTTGGAAATTTTTGCAACAGCTGACAAGGCATCGGCCATTTCGGTGCCACCAAGATTCGCCTCGGTTTCATCAATCCAGCGGCCCAAACCTTGTCGCACCTGCGAGGTCACCAACGCGGTTGAATCCAGCAAATTCTCGCAGTGGTTACCAAACCGGGAAAAGGAGATTCTGTCGTTCATGCGAAGTTGCGGGATCAGGCACTTCAGCGCTGACTTGGCCGAACTCATTCGCCCCCCTTCCATGGACCCGCTGCAATCGAGCAACAACTTCAGTTGTACTCCCTGCGGGGAAAGCGATTCTTGCGGAAACATGCAATTCAGCATGCCCACATAAGCGCCAGGTAAATCGGGGCCAACTTGCGGGTTGTGAAACCAGAAGCCTGTTGGCCCCGCGCATTTGAGCTCATCAACATTCAACACAAAGTCGCGATCAAGAAAAGTATCGCCTGCCACTTCAATCAACATGCACTCAGGGGTCTGGCCAATTCGCAGCTTGTGACTTGGGCTGGAAATACGACCTTCCCGCGTTGAACCAGTCAGCTTCAATTCGGCTTTCAAGGTGTACTTGTGACTTTCTGATACCGCCACCGGGTGCTGCTCATGATCACCCGACAAGCTGTAGCTGTTGGGCAAACAGGTGGGCACCGCAATGCGTGCGCTGCCATGGGCAAGCTGCAAGAACTCGGCCGTTTGTAAATCTATATCGAGCTTCTCGCCTGGCATGATGTTGCCAATGCGCATGAAGTAACGCAGCTCGTCGTCTTGCTCAATCAGTATTGCGGAATCGCCATTGGCGACAGCGTCGGTGTAGTCCATTCTGGCCTGCTGCTTGGCTGACACCTCACAGGTGAACTGGCGGCTGCCGATACGCGCCGTTGCCGACACCAGCAAAGCCGTGGCACCCAAGGGGAAGTGGTACAGCAACTCGACTGGCTGCTTTTCCTTGTTCTGGAATTGCTGCGTGATGTTCCACAGCACGATGTTTTCAACAACCCGGCCCTTGAATGTGGCGCCGGTTAGAAAAAGATTGTCGGAAGACTGCTGAAGCACTGACGCAATTGTTGAAAACATGACTGGCCTGCCTTGAACACTGGGCAGCACAGGATGGGGTAGTGCAGGCTCACAGGATGAGCTTGTGGGACCTCTGTTTTGCGGAAGGTGCGGGCGCTCAGTTCTTTCGCATTGATCGATTGACCTTATGCTGGATAGCCTCACAACTAGTCATTATTTCGGCGAAATTCTGTTGATCAACCGCCAGAAGGCCATCTTCCAGCATGGCAGCGTAATCCTTTTCGAGCGCACTCAAGGACAGACCTTCCGGGATCAATTGCAGCTCACCAGTGGTTGACTTGAAATAGTCAATCTTCGCCCCGTTGGCATCTTTCTCTGAAAAGAAGATCGATTTGTGCGCAGCCACTTGCTGTGCCAAATCGTAGTCATTGACTGCTGCCTCCAAGTGCGTTGTTTTGGCTAAGGCCGCCAGGTCGTACCAATGGCGCGAGTACCTTTCACCTCGCAATCTTCCTTGCAAGCAGTAAACATATGCAGCGGTGGCCTTTTCCCAAAAGGTGCGTTCTGCTGCCATCACCAGCGGCGTTGCCGATGGAAATCCCAGTTCCTTGATGTACGGTGAAATGTCACAGACCACCGGGTGCCGTTGGTGAGGCTCGCCCGTCGCCCTGGCCCCAAACTCCAGTTGAATTACAGGGGCTGAATATCCAGTTCCTGTCTTGGTTGCAGGATAGGTGAGTAGGAGTTTGTCACAGTTATCGCCTGCGACGGTTAACTCGGCTTGCAAACCATCGGCTCCTAATGCATTTTGGAGAACGGGCCTTACAGTTTTTTCAATCCACTCGGGCAAGCGATTGCGCACCGCACTTGTAATCCTTTTCTCTTGGCTCGCTGTTGCGGGGATCGGGTTTCCATCCCGTAATAGATCAGGGACAAGTTCACGAATGTCGTAAGTAAGGTCAATGTCTTCCGAAAACCGGTCAATCACTTTGTACACCTTGGACAGCGATGTTCCGCCTTTGAAGGTTAGGTCATTGCCCAACCCTGAATCATAGATTGCCGCTAGGGTCCAGACCACCCAAATGTCTTTTTCGAGCAAATGAGCAGGTCGTCCACTTTGTCCAGATGCAACCTCAAGTGCTTCAGCCTGATCGGTTGGGCTGAGTTCAAACCATGACTCAGGCATTCTCGCTGGCCTCGCTCACTGCCCTCGCCATCCAACTGGGTAATACGGCTCGGGCTGTACGCATGGCTATCCATTCAGCTTCTGGCAGTTTGGTCTGCAACACCTTCAGTGCTGTTGTAGCCTGCTCAGGACCCAACCAGGACAAAGCCCGAATCGCCATACCGGCAGGGCGTCGACCAAGAACAAGTTGCCAGCGGTTACCGTGTTTCAGTTCGACCATTCGATTGCCCAGCTGTAACTTGCGTGAGCGGCCCGAGGTCAGAAACACCTCACGGGTGGGAACCTGGGTAGTCAAGCCGAGCACATTGGCCTCGGTAGCACCATTGGGAACAATCACTTCTCCATTGACCGCCGTAATGGCTTGCACGACCGATTCTGTCGAGGGTGGACGTGGGCCGAACCTGCTGGCCACGGGTGCGGCATACACCCCCCGCCCAACGCGCATCAATTTTCCTTCACGCGTCAAACGGGTAAAAGTTTGATCCACAGCGGCTCGAGAGCCAACATGCAGAAACTCCTTGGCCGAGAGCAAACCACCTTCGGGCAAGGATTGCGCAGCAGACAAAATGATTTCAGCAAGATGGCTCATGATTTAACTCCGTTTGTCAGAAGTATATACCTGTTTCTGACAAACTGTAAACATACTTGAAATTAAGGATGCTGAAAAACTAACTCCAAACATTCAAAATTGCAGTGGTTTTAGTTGGCAGATCAATCGGGATTTTCTTCCCAAGCATATTGACCCGCCTCATAAGTCAATATGCCCTCGGCTGCCTCAGTAGCCAATTGCACGCCATACGCACCATTGGGCAATTCGATGTTTTGCCACAAGCCTTCGCCTTGACGACGGGTCTGGAAGATCAGGACTCCCGAATCGCCTGTGGGTCCTTTGTTGATCAGCAAGTCCCCCTTGTTCAAGTGCTGATCTTTAGCGCATTCGGAAACCAGCAATGCACGCTGGCCATTCTCAATGGCTTGCACGGGCCAATAAAAAGCTTGTATGCCGCAACGATTTTGCTCGCATGCCAGTTTCGCATCATTGACCTGTACTGCATACACACAGCGCTCTGCAATATCGCCCACTTTCTGGCCAATAAAAAGTTGAGTGGGCTGCACATTCGGAAATGGTGTTACCGCGGCAACATCTTCGTCAACTGTTATGCTGCATGAAGCCAAGATCGAGAAAGCGCATACAAGAATGATCAAGGGTCGGAAATTTACTTGCATGTTTTGTCTCTCAAACACAATAAGGAATCCAGCAGCTTTGTGCAGTCTTGCAGATCGCTTCGCCTTGAATAAGGTGGATTGTTGGAATTGGTTACAGACCCAGTGGCTGTGCCTGAAAAATGTTCAATGTGCAGCATTGGATGCAGGCCCCTGCCCAAGTGTCCAATCTTCCCAATTTGCTGCCCCGCTTCCACAACGGCTCCAGTTCTCGGAATGTCATCTGGAGACACTTCACCGTAGCGAACCACACCCAGTGCTCCATGATCAATCGTGACCTGAAAGGTGCCCAAGTAGAAATCTCGAGACTCAAGCACTCGGCCATCCGCAATCGCCAATACCGGCGCACCCAGCGGAGCATACAAATCACAGCCAGCATGAACTCGTCCACCCGCCCTCTTGGAACCAAAATTTCTGGGGTTTTGTTTGTAGGAATACGTTGAAATCCAGTCCGGTACGGGCCAGTATTTGTTCATCACCCAATTCTCAAGAAAAAGAAACTGAGCCTAAAAGTGACCTTGGATGGTGTCAAAAATGAGTATGGGCCTGTCGGCATAACGAATCATCAAAAGAGGTGATTGATGCAAATCAGGCTGCCAAACAACACTACTCAATCTGTTTTGACTAAACGTGGCAGCAAGCTTTCAACCACCGGCTGAAACGTTTTTGTGTGGCGACAGAGCCGTAAAGTGAAACAGCCCGCTTCAATTTGGCTAGATCGAGGCTTGGCAGTTTTCGCTCCGCCATCTGAAGCACCTGGTTTTTGTCCTCCGCCAATTCGTCAAGATTGTTGATGGCGTCAACAAGTAAGAATTCTGGCGTGAGCTTCTTCGGAAACCTGGGTTTGACCCGGAAATCGAATTGGCGATTTCCAAACGAAAACAAGCCATGTCGCTTGTGGTTATACACAAGGGTTTTGTTGTAAAGCTGCGATGTTCCCAAGCCCAGCGTGTTATAGCTTGATGGAGAAAAAACCAGAAAGTCCTTGTCGCGCAGGAATACGGCAACCAACTCTTGATCGTCCGGTGGCAACAGGCCAAAGACCGATTTCTTGGGCACATAGTAAAGCCCTTGTGCCAATCGCTTCAATTCCCCACCAGAAACCAGCTCACTTAAGTGCCTATCAACTGAATTGGAAACTTTGGCCAAGTCCTCTCGGCGATACACCTTCCCTGCGCGCAGCATTTTCGCAACCTGACCCAAAGCACTAGGCCTTGTTAACATTGATGCGCCTGCGAGACAACGGGGTCAAATTGGGCTTGCAACCTACCTCTCCGATTAACAACGAATACTCTGCGACCCACGAGAAAAATTCCGACAATTTCAATTACAGTCACCGTTTCTTGAAGACCAAAAATCACACATGAAAACACCAAGTGGACAATAAAAAAAGAAGATGTAACTAAACCGATCTTCCTTAAACTTTCTTCTTGAGCGATCAAGCACCGCCACCTACCTTTGCGACAATCACGAAGATCGCTAACGTAATGCAAAACAGGTGCAGGTAACCCAGCACGCCGTACACGAAAAATCTGCAAGCAATGTTGAACCCTGAGGGCACTTGCTTGTGCATGTCCCCGAATCCTCGAACTCTTCGAAACCATGGAATAGAAATTGCCGTAGAGAACAACAAAGTTCGAATCCAGCTTGACGGAAAATATCGATATGCAACTGACTCAAACTCACTAAAATGCGGCGGGCGTACGTACTGATCAATCACAGACTGCGGGGTAAGCCAGGTAAGCAAAGTCATGCTCACAATCAGCAGCACTGGAATAATCAAGATGCTGAAACCCATCATCCAGACAATGGCATCTACTATCGCAACCATCGCAAGCTGTTCCATCCATTTGTATTTACGGTAGATACCCCAATTTGATACCCAGTGCGATTAGCGCCATTGCAGTAAAACAAAAAACTGAATACCCAAAAATGCAGTAGACATAGATTCGAGAGGCCACGTTGAACCACATGGGAACTTGCTTGTGTATGTCACCAAACTTTCGAATTCGACGAGCGACGGGTATCGCAATTGCCACACTGAACAAGTTGGTACGAATCAAGCTGCTTGGAAAGTAACGATAAGCGATCGATTCAATTTCACTGAAGTAAGGTGGACACACATAACGGTCGATTACCGATTTCGGCGTTATCCACGTCAAGAGTATCCAACTGATTGGAAACAAAACGACCATGAGCAATATGTTGATGATCAATAAGAGTGCAAATGTATCCATATTTGTTTTGTAATCTCACTGCTGCACCGTGGCTGTAATCACCAACATCACAAAAACGCAGACCCAGAACAGGCAGTAGCCCCACGCAACATAGATATACAACCGGCTCACTATGTTGAACCACTTGGGTACTTGTTTGTGAATGTCGCCGAACTGGCGAATCTTGCAAAAAAATGGAATTGCAATCGCCATGCTGAATAGCATTGTCCGAATATAGCTTGACGGAAAATGGCGATAAGCAACAGATTCGAATTTGCTGAAATGTGGCGGCTTGACGTACTGTTCAATCACCGACTTGGGCATGATCCAGGTCAAGAACAAAGTAGTAGCTGGAAGGCCGATTCCAATCACGACACCGCTGATCGCGAAGATAAAAAAGAATGTGTCTTTCATCGGCACATCCGTCCGATGCCAGTTGCTGATACCAAATCAACCTGGTTCAGATTTTGGTCATACATCACCTTGCGAATTCGGGTTATACAACAGTAGGATTCATTCACAGAATGGTATCGGGGGCATGTGAAGTAAAATCGAATAGGTACCAATCGCTGAAACAACCCATTACTCAAAGTACTTTCCAAAAGTCAAAAGGAAACCCACAAGACACCAAAACAGCACCATGTGGCCAAGAACGCCATACACAAACAAGCGACACGCGATATTGAACCCGCGCGGTACCTCTTTGTGCATGGGTCCAAATTTTCTGACTCGTCTAAAAATCGGTACTGAAATGGCCAAGGAAAAAAGAAGTGTCCGAATCCAGCTACTCGGAAAGTAACGATAGGCAACTGACTCAAACTCACTGAAATGCGGTGGACACACGTACCGATCAATCACACTTTGGGGCGTTAGCCACGTGAGTAAAGTCAGACTCAGCGGCAACAACACCGGAATGATCAACATGCTGAACCCAATGATCCAAACGATCATTTCAATTAGCTGCATAATTGACCTATTCCAGATGCACTAACCAAGTCCACGGAATTACCGTATTGGTCATAAATCTTTTTACCGAGGACTTTGCCGGCCTCTTGTGCAAAGTAGCCACCCGCGGCAGATGCTACCAATGCGACTCCCCATCCTACTGGCCCGGAGGCAAGCACTAAACCTACTGCAATACTTCCTGCCAAACCCCCGCCTAGGCCACCCGCCAAACCTATGCCATCAACCCACAACACCTCATTTTTCTTCTTGATATCCTGCGTCGAACCAATCTTCCCGCACGTCCCCGCCACCCCGAACCCGGTCAGAAGCACGCTTCCACGTTTCGCAAAGCTGCTCAACTTCGCCATGCGTTCTGCGTGCTTAACGAACACGGGTGAAGGGTTCACGCCAACGGCGCGGTTTTGGTACAGCACGTTGAATGCGTTTTGCCCGCCGTGCATGTGGCGGCCCATCCAACCCAACTTTTTCAGGTGGTTGTTCAATACGTCCTGCTGGCGCAACTGGTATTGGCGAACACTCAACTTGCCCGCAAGCCGTTCGGTGTTCAACTGCTGCAATTGCCCAATCACTGCACGGTTTTGAACGCCACTGAGGTAACCCAGCACACCCAGGCCAGTTCCTGCAAAGTCGGTGACATGCTGGGTGTCGTTGCTCAACCTGGCCAGAAATTCATACACGCCGCGCTCGGCCGGGTCGGCCGGTACGAAGCTGCGCGCCGTGTCCACCAAGGCGAATTCACCCCCACCGTTCACCACTTGGCGAATGCGGGCTTTCACAACAGTGGGGTTCATGCACAGAATGGTGTCGGGGTCATGGGAAATGAAATCGAGCGTGCGTGGGGCTTGGCTGCCCAAGGCCATGCGCGGGTTTTTCACCGTGGGGTTCAGCGCAAGCAGGTAGTCCAGCAAGGTGGAGAAAATCGGTTCCTGCCCTGGCACAATGCCATAGCTGTGGGCAATGACATCAACAAGTGAATGTTGGGGCTGGGGAATGTAAAACGCGGGCTTGGTCAGCGACAGTTTGCCAAAGCTGGAATTGAACATGGACAGAATCGGAAGTTGAGCAACCCGACATTCAATCCCTGGGCAGAATTACTGTCAAAAAACGTGGTTTTGTGTCGCTAGAAGTAGGTAGCTACTGGCATCGCTAGCTTGAGCTGAATTCCGTGATGGTTCAAATCACCGCAGTGCTGTACGCAAAACCGAGCAAGAAAGAGACTCAACGAACGTTAAGGTGGGGAGAAACTGATGGTGCGGCTGGCGGGGATCGAACCCACGACCCTTGGCTTCGGAGGCCAATACTCTATCCACTGAGCTACAGCCGCACAAGAAGGCGTTAGTGTACACCAGCGCCGGTATCTAGGATACTCACCCCATGTCACGCCAATCCCTCACAAATCAAAAATGAAATTCGCACCAATCCTTCGCTCCAAAGCCCTGCTTATTCCGCTGGCGGCAATCACTTTTATCTACTTGTTCGCCTGGGCCGGGCTTCCGCGGCTGGTTCACTGGCAAGCCGAAAAGCAGGTGCTGGAACGTTCAGGCCATGTGCTGGCCATGGAATTGCCAGAATTCAACCCGTTTGCACTAACTCTTCGCATCCCCAAGCTGAGCCTGACCACCCCGGAGGGCGAGCAGCTTGTTGCTTTCGAGCACCTGTTTGTGAATGTGTCGGGCACCGACCTGTTCACGGGCTTGATTGCGCTGGACCAGATCGACCTGAAAAACCTGAACCTGAATGTGGCACTGCTGCCGGAAGGCAAGCACAACTTCAGCGCCCTGCTGGACGCCTTTAAAACAGACGAACCCGAAGACCCCAACAGCGAGCCACCTGCCTTTTTGCTCAGCCACCTGTTGATCACCGATGCGGTGGTCGACTTTCAGGACCGCCGCAAACCCGATGGCCTGAAAACCCGGTTCGAGCCGCTGAACCTTGAATTGCACGACCTGGCCACCCGCTCTGAAAACAATGGCGACTTTGTGCTGGATGCCGTCACAGGGCTGGACGCGGCATTGAAGCTGCGCACAAAAATCAACCTGGCCGACCCATCTGCTGCCGGTGAGTTTTCACTGACCGGCTTGAACATTGCCAAGCTGGAGCCGCTGCTCAAGCCCCTGTTGCCCACAGCCCCGCCTGCGGGCACAGCCGACCTGGCCCTGAACTTTGATGTGAATTTGAAAGACGCCAGCGACACCACGCCGCCGAAAATTTTCGTCAACAACATCAACGCGGAAGTGCGCGATTTCAACATTCAGGCCAAGCCCAAGGGCGCATCGGCCAGCGCGCAGTTTCAAAAGCTGAAAATCAACAATGGCAATTTCGACCTTCAAGCCAACAAGGCTGAGCTTGCCAGCATTGCACTGGCTGGGCTGCAACTGAACCACGGCAACAAGGCCAAGGCCATTGCATTGAATGCCATTGAGGTGGGGCCGATTACAGTGGACCTGGGTGAACAACATGCGGAAATTCAGGCTGCAACGCTGAAAGGCGGGCAGGTGAATGTGAGGCGCAATGCCGCAGGCGAACTGGACTTGATGGCCGCGATCAACGACTGGATTCCACCTGCCAAAGGCAATGACAATACAGACAAGCCCACCGAGGCTGCCAAGCCTTTCACCTACGCGGTGAACACTGTTTCAATTGCCGGCGTGAACGCAGCGTTGGTAGATGAAACCACCAAGCCCGCCTTGAACATTGGCATAACCAACATCGGCATTGAAACCAGTGGGGTAACGCAAGACCTGTCCAAGCCCCTGCCCCTGAAAGCCGGCCTGGCCCTGCAAAGCGGCGGCACCGTTGCGGTGAACGGCACACTGACCCCGGCCACTGCTGCCGCGCAATTCAATGTGGACATCAATGCATTGGCATTGAAACCGGTACAGCCTTTCCTCAGCCAGTTCGTGAAACTGGACCTGGCCAGCGGCACAATTTCCAGCAAGGGTAAGGCCACCTACAACGCGCAGCAGCAGGGCTACGCCGGCAGCTTTACAGTGGCGGGCCTGCGCCTGAACGAGGCTGGCAACAACAAGCCCTTCCTTCAGTTCAAGCGCCTGTTTACCCCGGCCCTGAATGTGAATGCCAAGGGCCTGAACATTCAGCGCCTGACACTGGATGGGCTGGACACCGCGGTGTTGATCGCCAAAGACAAATCGACCAACATCAGCCGCATTCTGGTCAACAATGCTGCCCCCCAAGGCAATGCAAAGCCCACCGCTGATCAAAAAGCCAAACCCGCAAATGCCAAACCCACCCCGGCAGCCACCGATGCCGCACCCGCATTTGCGGTGAACATTGACCGCTTTGCCATTGCCAACAGTGAAATGGACTTTGCCGATGAGTCCCTGTTCATTCCCTTCGGCACCCGCATTCACAGCCTGGAAGGTGTGGTGAACGGCTTGTCCACCAAGCCCGGCACACGTGGTGAACTGGCCCTGAAAGGTGCCGTCGATGAATTTGGCGAGGCCAATGCACAAGGCGCGCTGAACCTGCTCGACCCCACGGCTTACATGGACATTGCCGTGAAATTCAGCAACGTGGAAATGAAAAACCTGACCGCCTATTCAGGCACTTTTGCCAACCGCAAAATTGAATCAGGCAAGTTGTCGATGGACCTAAACTACCAGATTGAAAACCAGCAGTTGAACAGCACCAACAAGGTGATCATCGACAAGCTGACCTTGGGCGAACGGGTAGCAAGCCCACAGGGCCGTGACCTGCCACTTGAGCTGGCCATCGCCATTCTGGAAGACAGCAACGGCCGCATTGAATTGGGCCTGCCCATCACCGGCAATTTGAACGACCCTGAATTCAGCTATGGGGCCATTGTGTGGAAAGCAATTGGCAATGTGTTGACCAAGATTGTCACCGCCCCTTTCCGCGCGCTGGGTGCCCTATTTGGCGGGTCTGAAGAAGACTTGGGCAACGTCACCTTCACCGCCGGGGCCAACACCTTGAGCCCCTCGCAAAAAGAAGGTTTGAAAAAGCTGGGCGAGGCCTTGGGCACACGCCCCAACCTGGCGGTGACCGTGCAAGGCACTTGGGCCCCTGAAGACAAAACTGCGCTTCAAAATGTGCAAATGCGCCGCGCGGTGGCCACCCAGGCAGGCGAGAAATTGCAGCCAGGTGAAGACCCCGGCCCACTGGCCTTGAACAGCGAAGCAGGCCAGAAAGCCATTGAAGCGCTGTTTGAAAAACGCTTCAGCGCCGGTGAGCTGGCTTCGCTGAAAACCGGCTTCAGGCAAGCCAACCCGGGCCAGTTGCAACAAGGTACGGCGGGCAAGGCACTGGGGCAAATTACCAACCTGTTCAAGGACACCCGCGAATTGGGCAGCAGCGAAATCAACGCACTGAAAGGCAAGAACTTCCACGCCGTGCTGGCTCAGAAACTGCAAGATGCAGAAACGGTGAGCACCGCGCAATTGCAGGCGCTAGCCACGCAGCGGCAAGTGCAAATCAGTGCGGGTTTGGCGGCGGCCGGCATTGCCGCTGAACGCCTGAAAGTGGGTACGCCGAAAGAAACCAAGGCGGCCGAAGACAAAACCGTACCGATTGAACTGGATGTGGCGGTGAACAAGTAACTAAACCCCAAACCCCGCCTTGCTGGCCAAGACCTGCCGGGTCACCCGGATGAATTCCCGGGTTTTGGCTGGCATGGGGTTGGCATACGGGCACACGGCAAAAATGTCGGCCGGTGCACCGGCCCAGTCGGGCAGCACCCGCACCAGCGCGCCGGTTTTCAGTTCCTGTTGAATGTCCCACTCGGAGCGCAGCAGCACGCCCTTGCCTTCGAGCGCCCATTGCACCGCCACTTCCCCGTCATTCGAGCTGACCGGCCCGTGCACTTTCACCGTGGTTTCCTGCCGCCCGTTGCGCAGCGGCCAGTTGTTGAAGGTGTGATTTTCCTGCCGTATCACCAGGCAATCGTGCCGGGTCAGGTCAGCGGGGCTTTCCAACACACCAGCCCGCGCCAAGTAAGCCGGTGCAGCACACAGCACGCGCCGGTTGCTGGCCAGTTTTTGCGCAATCAGGCGCTGGTCGGGTGGTTCGCCAAAGCGCACCGACAAATCAAAGCCGCCTTCGATCAGGTCAATGGGGTGGTCGGTCAGTTCAAGAATCACTTCCACCTGTGCAAACTCGGCCTGGTAGGCGGACACCACGCCCGCCACGTGCTTGCGCCCAAAACCCAGGCTGGCGTTGACCCGCAACAACCCGCGCGGGGTGTCTTGCCCGGCCCGCAGGGTGGCCTCCAGCGCATCGATCTGCCGCAAAATCTGCGCGCCTTCGGCCAGGTAACGTTCACCTTCGGCGCTTAGCCCAACGCGCCGGGTGCTTCGGTGCAGCAGGCGCACACCCAGGCGTTTTTCAAGTGCGGCCAGCCGGCGGCTGACAGCGGGCGGTGTTACATCAAAGGCCACTGCGGCGCTGGCCAGGCTGTCATGGCGCACCAGTTCGCTGAAAAAAGCCAGGTCAGACAACTGCTTCAAAGGGCACACTCCATTCGTGCGTTTTTCTTAATAATATTTTAAATACTGCAGCATTGTAGATATTTTTAGAATCAATACACTTTGCCCTTCCACATCAAACAGCACACCACCCCATGGAATGGCCCGCACTGACAGATTTACTCCTTGTGTTGTCCTTGGGCGCGGCCTTGGGGTTTTTCGGTGGCCTGTTTGGTATTGGGGGCGGCATTATTGCGGTCCCCCTTTTTATTCTCGGCTTTGGCATGGACCAGGCCCTGGCCCAAGGCACAGCCCTTGTGCTGATGGTGCCCAATTTGCTGATTGGCTGGTGGCGTTACAACCAGCACCACAAACTGCCCTGGCTTGCTGTGGCAGCGATTGGCATTACCGCCACCCTGACTACGTGGCTAACCGCCAAAATGGCCGTGCAGCTGGACCAGGATGTGCTGCACTGGATCTTCAACCTGTTCATTCTGGCCGTGGGCGTGCGCATGCTGTTGCTGCGCAAAAACCCTTCTGAAAACGCAAGCAGTTCCGACCAACCCCGCACCGCCGCCATGCCGATTGTGGGTGTACTGGGCGGCACCAGCATGGGCCTGTTGGGGATGGGGGGTGGTTTGGTGGCCACACCCTTGCTGACCACCGTATTCAAGCACACGCAAACCACGGCGCAGGCACTTTCACTGGCGCTGGTGGCACCCAGTTCGGTCATGGCACTGACCACTTACGCCACAGCCCACCGGGTTGACTGGAACCTGGGCCTGCCACTGGCCTTTGGCGGTTTGTTCACCGTGTCAGCCGGTGTTGCAGTGGCGCATTACCTGCCCGAAAAAGCGCTGCGCCGAAGCTTTGCCATGGTGATGATCGTGGCGGCATTCTGGCTGATCGTTCAATCGCTGCACACGCATTAAGCTTTTCCGGTAAGAATAGGGGTTGGTGCAATTTTCTCCATTGGGTCAATGAAGCTGGCTGTCCTGTTCCGTTTTGTGTTGTTCGCCACAGTGTTGGGGCTGGGCTCCAATGTGTGGATGAGTTATCGCGCGGACCAGTTGCAGGAATCGCAAGCGAAGCTGCTGACCATGCGGCTGGATGCAGTGAATGCACTGCGGCTGCTTCAATCCGAATTCGATGCCCTGCAAACCCTGGTGGCAGCTTTTGTGGTCAGCAAGAACAGCCTGCACCTGGTGAATTATTACGAACTGCTGGATGCGCATGCGGGCGCACGCCAATACGCCACGCCTGTTGACAATGTGTACTGGAGCAACCTGATTGCAGGCAACATTGAGGCGGTACCGCTGCTACCGGGCCAGGGTGAAACAATTGAAAGTCGACTGATGGTGCCTGAACGGCTGGCGCCGGAAATTGGCAACGACCAGCAAAGTTCGGTAGATACCATTTTGCGCTTGAGTAAGCAGTTGCGGGAACGCGAACAAATTGTGTTTGCCCTCACCCAGGGGCTTTATGACCCGGTGCTGAAAAAATACGTGTCGGAAGCAGAACCCCGCGATGACCTGGCCATCCAGATGCTGTTCTCGGAAGAGTACCTGGGCCTTAGCAATGCAATTCGTGCGCAAATTCAGGGGCGAATCGGTGCAGTGGAACGCGGCTTTCAAACCGTGATTGCGCAGCAAGCCGAGAATATGAAAACCACGGCAAAAATCGATTTTTACCTGGGTCTGTTGGTGGCGCTGCTGGCCTTGGTGGGTTTGGCAGTGTTGCAGCGCTTTGTGGTTGCGCCACTGCGTGAATTGAACACCGTGAGCAAACAGATTGCCTTGGGCAACTACAAGACCAACCTGCCCACACCTCGGTTTGTGACCGAAATGGTCAACCTGATCAAGGGTTTCGCCCTCATGATTGGCGCGTTTCGCCGGGAACTTGAACAAACCGAGGCCGCGCAAAATGCCCAACTGGCTGCGCTGGAAGCGAAAATGGGCCGCGAACGGGCTGAAGCCCAGGCCGAGGCGCGGGGTATGCTGCTGGCCAACATGAGCCATGAAATCCGCACACCGATGAATGCCATTCTGGGCATGACCGCGCTGACCTTGAAGTCAAACCTGCCCGAGCAGGAACGTGGTTACCTGCTCAAGGTGCAAGACGCGGCCAAGTCACTGCTCAGCCTGCTGAACGATATTCTCGACTTTTCCAAAGCCGAAGCCGGCATGGTGGAATTTGAGCGCATTCCTTTCACACTGGATGAGGTGCTGGCAAGCTCCTTTCTGGCAGTGCAAAGCCAGGCGGCAGGCCGCAAGCTGTTGCTGTTGAATGAGGTGGCACCCGGCTATTCAAGCCAACTGGGTCAGCGCCTGGTGGGCGACCCGTCGCGTTTGCGGCAGGTGCTGAGCAACCTGCTGAGCAATGCAGTCAAGTTCACGGAAAGAGGGTCCGTGCGCGTTCATTCCACGCTGAAGACCCTATCGGACAGCACGCTGGAATTGCGCATTGAAGTGCACGACAGCGGCCCCGGTTTGAGCAAGGCCCAAGTGGATCGGATTTTCGAGAAATTTGCGCAAGGTGACACCAGCGTAAGCCGGATGTACGGGGGCACAGGCCTGGGCTTGAGCATTGCCCGCGAACTGGTTAACCGAATGGGCGGGGAAATTTCAGTGGAAAGCACGCCGGGCAAGGGCAGCTGTTTCTGGTTTTCCGTGCCGCTTGCCTATGAACACGATGTGTTGCTGGAACCCCTGCCACTGGGTCGACAAAATGCCGTGTTGTTGCACCAACCCGGCGAGGTGGCGCAATGCCTGTTGTCCGTATTGGGCGCAACCGGGCTACAAATTCGACACGTCAGCACTCTGGGGGGGTTGTTGCAAGCCCTGGCCAGTGCGCCTGTAAATTGGCTGCTGGTTCAATCTGACCTGCTGGAAGCCAATGCACCGCTGCCCGATGAACTGCTGAACGTTCTCAACCGCCCTGCCCCGGGCCTTGTGGCGATTGACCGTGACTTTTTGTCAGCCGACAGTGCCCTGCTCGCAGCCTTGCCCATGGAACTGGGCAAACGCCTGCTGCACCTTGCACACCCGGTGCTGTCGCAAGACTTGATCAACGCACCCCGCCGCCATGAAACACGGCCAAGCCCGGCTGACCCGGAGCAACTGGCCGCGGCCCACCTGCGGGGCAAAAAAATTCTGGTACTGGAAGACCACCCGGTGAACCAGGTGCTGATTCGTTCGCTGCTGGAATTGGTTCACATGGAAGTGACGCTGTGTGGGCAAGGCCAACAGGCCGTGGCCCTGCTGGACCGGGACGATTGCATGGAATTCGACGCCATCATCACCGACCTTGAAATGCCCGTGATGGACGGATATGAATTCATGGTGTGGTTAAGGGACCAAACCCGGTGGATGGAAACGCCTGTCATTGGTTTAACCGGCCATGCCTTTTCTGAAACACGCATGCGCTGCCTTGAACTGGGCATGGATGATTTCATCACCAAGCCAATCGAGCCCCATGTGCTGTACAACGCCCTGTTGCAGCTGCTGGGTGCGGACAAGCAGCCCACACCGGCGAACTACGGCAACATGCCGGCCTTGCCCAACCTGTTTTTGGCCCATTGCGCCGATCTGCCTGCGAAACTGGGCGAGTGCCTGGCCAGCGAGAATGTGGATGCCTTTGTACGCGAAATACATTCCATGGTCAGCCTGCTGGCTTTGCTGGATGAACAGGCACTTCACCGGCAGTTCCGCGAATTCGAGCAGGGTTTGCGCAGCGGCAGCCTGAAAGCCCCTTCGGTACTGGATGAAATCGCGCTGATGTGGCCAGGGCTGGTACACCGCTACCTGCAACAGGCCAAGTCCACTACCCCGGTTTAGGTGAAACCAACCCCCCGACTGGGTGAACCTCCCCGAAGTCGGTGAACCCTCACCTATGCGATGCCAATTGCCGCAACACTATTGCACAATGGTTTCACTAGAAACGGCCAGGCACAGGATTTTTTCATGACCATTCGAGCTCCTTACCATGTCATGCACAGCACGCCCTATAAAGCTTATTCTTTCGAGCGTGAGGTGCTGTTTGAAACACTGGGTGCCTGCTGGGCGCTGAGTTCGCGCAATGTGTCGGGCCTGTTTGCCATGCAATTGCAAATCGACCTGAGCCGAGTGCAATTGCTGTATGGGGTGCCCAGCACCAACCTGCCTGAACCACTGCTGTTTCAATTGTTAACGGTGTTTCAATCGCGGCCGCGCAACGGACAACCTGTTGGCCTGCGCCACATTGAGCACAATGCGCTGGAACTGATTGAGGACATGAATGAGGCCGATTTCCTGAACTTCACCACCGGTTTTCAGGATGCGGTGAACCAGATACTTGAGCCGCTGGACTGCTGGACGCAGGAATGCAGGCAGGCGTACCTGGCCCTGAAATATTACGGCCTGAACCTGATTGAAACTGGTTTGAAAGATTGCAAATTCAAGCGCACTTACGCTGACCTGCTGGTGAATTTTTTGCACACCACGCAGCGGATTTTCTTGCAAGACAGCAAAACTTCCAGTTATTACTTCTGAAGCGGCTTAGTCACGGCCCACCTTGGTGCGCAGGTGCTGGCGCAGCACCATTTTCAGTTCCAGAAACACGTCAGGATCGTTCAACAGGGTCATGTGGTGTTTCTGGGCAAAAGTGACACGCTGCGCCTTGCCGGTGTTGTCAGCCAGGGCTGAATCGGGGGTGACCAGGCCATCGCCCACCGTGGTGTTCAACCAGGATGATGTGTGGTCGCCAATGGTAGAACCCACCAGGTGAAAGGTTACATCCTGCCCTGCGCGGGTCTGCAGGGCACCCAGGCCGTCTTTCAAATCGCGAATGCCGCGTGAACGCACCCCGAGAACACGGCCAATGGGCTTTGACAATTCAAAGCGGTCCAGCAACTGTTCACCGGCGGCGGCCAAGCGGGCCAATGGCGCGCCTGCGTGGGGCGAACCCAGGCACACCACGTCACGAATGGCACGTTTCAAGGCTATGTCGTCATCGGTCAGTGCTTCAACCACAGCGCGGCTGACCAGTCCACCCATGCTGTGGCCCACCAAGGTAATACCTTTGACTTCCACGGGCCAGTTGCGCACCAGCTTGTTCAACACGCGCTTGAATTGGCGGGCGTTGGAATCAATGTTGCGCCCGGTGTTGTAACGCAAGTACAGCGAGGTAACCGGAAAATCGTCTTGCAGCTTGTCACCATAGGGACGAGTGGCAGGCTCGTAGGGGTTGTAGTACATCTGCCAGCTGTCTTCGTTGCAGCACAGGCCATGCAGAAATATCACCAGGTGATTTTGCGCATCAGGAAAACGGGCAGCCAGTTCGGCGGCATCGGCCGGCAAGGCCTGCCCATTGGCGTACAAATTCATGTGGACCTGCATGGGGTTGCGCGTGGCGGCCAGGTGGTCACCAAACACCCCATTGATGGCACTTGAAATGGCCGACACCCGCTTGTCGGTTTTTGCATTGGGCATGACAGGCATGGGCAGGTGGCTGACGTCGTCCATCAGTTCGCCACCCAGGGCCTGGTCAATCACCTGAGGCGAAGCCAGGCTTTGATTAGCTTGCCGCACTACCCAGGCCGCGCCTGAAAACACGCCCCTGCCGGCTTCCCGCACTGCACCGTACACCATGTCGGTGATTTCATTGTGAACGGCTTCAACAGGTTTGCTGGCGTTCAAGGTGGCTGCACCCACGGCCTTGAAGGGCAGGTCGCTGATGGCGCGGTGAAACTCATGCACCCGAGTGGCGGCCTGCGCAATGGTGTCACCCACAAACATCAGGGTGCCTTCCAGTTTTTCACCTGCGTTGGGGTTGGTGTTTTTGCTGCTCATGCTGTGTCTCCGCTCGGGTGGTTTGTTTTTGATTTTCTTTTCAGTGTACAACTGTACACTCATTGTTTTTTGCGTGTTAGAAATTCCTTTCTAACGGACTAACCCTTTGATGCTATTTGACCGTTTTCGACAAGCCAAAGCAATAGGCCCAGTACACCAGGGCAATGAACAAATACCCTTCAAGATAAAAACTGCGCCACTGCACGTCGCCGGCCAAGGCCAGGCTGAGTGCTCCCGTCAATTCGAACAGGGCCACCACCGTCACCAGCGAACATTCCTTGAACAGGGTCACAAAGCTGTTGGTCAAACTGGGCAGGCAAGCCCGAATGGCCTGCGGCAACACCACCTGCAGGTTGGTTTGCACCGTATTCAAACCCAGGGCCATGGCAGCCAGCCGCTGCCCTTCGGGCACGCCTTGCAAGCCACCACGCAACACCTCGGCCAGGTAAGCTGCGCTGAACAGTGCAATGGTCAACAACACGCGGGTGAACAAATCCAGCCCTTCGCCGGGCAGCCACAAGGGCAGAACAAAGGCCGCCAGAAACAGCACGGTGACCAGTGGCAGGGCACGCAACAATTCAATGTAGGCAATGCACAGGCCCCGCAGCGGGGCGAACTTGGATTGCCGGCCCAAGGCCAGCAACAAGGCCAAGGGAAATGCCAAACCAAAACCCACTGTGCTCAAGATCAAGGTCAGCGGCAAGCCACCCCACAAGGCAGTGGGCACGGGAGGCAAGCCGGCGACATGGCCTGCCATCAGCACGGTGCTACCTGTCAACACCAATACCCAGGCCACCGACAACTGCTTGGTCTTCAATACGCGGGCTGCAGTGGCAAACAGCAAAACGGACCACACCACCAACACGGTCGCGGCGCGCCATTGTTCTTCCAGCGGGTAACGACCAAACAGGATGACTCGCCATTTTTCAGCCACCACGCCCCAACAGGCCCCCTGCCCGGCGGCCTGCTGGCAAGCGGCAAGGTCGGGCCCGAACACGGCACTGAATACCGCCCAATCCACCAAGGCCCACAGCACGGGTGCCAGCAACAGGGGCAGTACAACCCACAGCAGGCGATTCATGACCAGGCCCGGGCTCACAAGGCACCCCGGTTCACGCGCGTGTTCAATACATTCATCAAGCCTGCCGCCACCGCACTGAGCAAGGCGTAGGTGACCAGGATGATGAGCACGCATTCCACCGCCTTGCCACTTTGATTGATGGCCGTGTTAGCCACCGACACCAATTCCGGGTAGCCCACCGCCACGCCCAGCGAGGCATTTTTCAGCAGGTTCAGGTACTGGTTGCTGAGCGATGGCACCATGACACGCAAGGCCAAAGGCATCACCACGTACCGCGTGGTTTGCGCCGGGTTCAAGCCCAGGGCCAGTGCACCTTGCCGCATGCCAGGCTTCACCGCCTGCACGCCTGCACGCACCACCTCGGCAATGAATGCGGCGGTGTACACCACCAGCGCCAGCAGCACCGCCAGGTATTCCGGGCTGAGCACCCAGCCCCCTTCAATTGAAAAGCGCCCGCGCGCGGGTACTTCCGAAAAGGAAGGCATGGCCAGCCCACTTTTGCTGAGAAAAACCAGGTCTTGAATAGACCAGGCCGCGCTGGCAATGGGCAAAAACTGAGTGATGGCAAAGTAAATGGCAAGCAGTTGCAGCAGCAAAGGGATGTTGCGAAACAGGTTGACGTAGCCGCGACACAGCCCCTTCAACACCGGGTGGCTGCCAAGCTGCCCCAGCCCAATTACCAGGCCCAGCAAGGTGCTGAGCAACAAGGCGGGCAAACCCACTTTCAGGGTATTCAACAAGCCAGCCAGCAAAATGTGCCAATACGGCGAATCAAACGCGATGTGCAGCCACCCTTCGCTGAGGCCAAAGCCAGCCGGGTCGTTGAGAAATTCGAAGTTCACGCGGTGGGCCTCAACACGCTTTAACGCAGCGGCGGGGCGTACATCAGCCCGCCTTGCGTCCACAGCGCGTTCAAACCACGCTTCAGTTTCAGTGGCGATTGCTGGCCCAGATTCGCCTCGAACACCTCGCCGTAATTGCCCACCTGCTTCAGTACCGTGGCCACCCAGTTGCGAGGCAAACCAAGCGGTTTGCCAAGGTCTTCGGCACCGCCCAGCAGGCGTTGCACCGCCGGGTTTTTGCCAGCCAGGGCCTGTTCAATATTGGCCTTGCCCACACCCAGTTCTTCGGCCTCGATCATGGCAAACACCACCCACTTCACGATGGCGAAAAACTCGTCATCGCCGCGCTGCACGGCAGGGCCAAGTGGTTCCTTGGAAAAAATCTCGGGCAACACCACGTAGTCATCGGGCTTGTCGCTCTGTTTGCTTTTCAGACCAATCAGGGCGGACACATCAGTTGAAAATGCCTGGCAACGGCCACTGAAAAAAGCCTTGTAGGCTGCCTCGAAGTTGTCATACACAATAGCCTTGGCCTTGATGCCCTGTGTGCCCAGGTAGGTGGTCAAATTCTTTTCGTTCGTGGTGCCCGACTGCACGCAAATTTCAGCACCATTCAATTCACTGGCACTTTTCACGCCGAAGCGCTTGTGCATCAGAATGCCCTGCCCGTCGTAATAAGTGATTGCGGCGAAGTGGGCATTCAAGCCCGCGTCGCGGCTTAAGGTCCAGGTGGTGTTGCGGGAAAGAATGTCAATTTGCCCGGCCTGCAAGGCCGCAAAGCGCTGTTGCGAACTGAGCGGCGTGAACTCCACTTTCTGCGCACTGCCCAGCACGGCGGCGGCCACGGCACGGCACACCGCCACATCCAGCCCACGCCATTGACCATCGCTGCCCATTGCTGAAAAACCCGCCACCCCACTGCTGACACCGCAACGCACGGCGTCACGTTTTTTAATGGCGTCCAGCACGGGGCCAGCTTGCACTGTGGCCGACACAAGGCACAGGCTGCAGCCCATGAAAACGGCCAGGCACGCTGACAACACCGGCCTGGTAGTGCGCCCTTGAAACCGGTTCAGGAATTTGGCGATGGTGCGGATCACTGAATTATTTGCCACATTAGTCAATCAAGCCCCGCCCTTGGCATACACGCCACTTACTTTTAACTGCAAACGCCCCAGAAATTCCTTGATGGCTGCAGTGCTTTCGTCCAGTGCCTGCGGCTTGGGCAAGTGGTCCCAGAACTGTCGCTTTTCATGCAGCACGCGAACATCAGCCCGCACCGGGTACACCGTGAAACCGGCTTTCTCGAACCACAACACCGATCGACCCATGTGATAGGCCGAGGTCACCAGTGCAATCGTGTGCTTGCCCTCACCCAGCCTTTCGCCCAGCAGTGCACGGGTGCGCAGGGCATTCTCGAATGTGGTTCTCGACTGGTCTTCAACCAGCAAGGCCTGTTCAGGCACGCCCATGTCAAGCATGAACAATTTCATGCCCAAGGCTTCGGCCTCGCGGCGAGAGTCTGCATTGAACTGTCCGCCGCTGAGCACCATGCGCTGCGCCACTCCCTGTTTGTAAAGGCGCGCGGCCTGCCACACGCGGTCGCCAGAATCATTCAGGTCGGGCAAATCGCGAACCCCTTCAAAGCGGCCTTCCAGCCCGCCGCCCAGCACCACGATGGCGTCCACCGCAGCCGGTAGGGGGCGCATGGTCTCCAGTTGCCGAGCCTCCTCTTCCAGGTGCCCCAAGAAGGCGTCACCCACCGCAGGCAAGCTGAACACCAACAGTTGCAACTGGGCCAACACCAGCAGCCGCGTGCGCCAGGCCCTTCGGCCAAACAGACCCAAGACGGCCAGAGCACTCAAGGTGAGCCACAGCCCCAAGGGGCTCAACAGCCAAATGGCATACTTGGTCAGCTCGGCAGCCAAAAGTTTCTCCGCAATTGATTTCCAGAGAACATTGTAGACGTGTCAGCGGCTCTGCAAGCGCGATACACTGTTTTACTTGTTCACTCCTGCCCTCAAGACCATGGCCCTTTTTCCCAATCATCAACTCAGCATGACTGTTCTGATGACACCCGACATGTCCAACTTCAGCGGCAAGGTTCATGGGGGGCACATCCTGAAGCTGCTGGACCAGGTGGCCTATGCCTGCGCAAGCCGGTATGCGGGCATGTATGTGGTGACCTTGTCTGTGGACAGGGTACTGTTTCGACAGCCCATCCGAGTAGGCGAACTGGTGACCTTTCTCGCCAGCGTCAACTACACGGGCAACACGTCGATGGAAGTCGGCATCAAGGTGGTGTCCGAAGACATTCACAAGGGCATAGCCACCCACACCAACAGCTGTTTTTTCACCATGGTGGCGATGAATGAAGATGGCACGCCGGCCAAGGTGCCTGCCCTGCAACCTCAGACAGACGAAGAAAAAAAGCGGCAAGCCAACGCAGAGTTGCGAAAGATGCTGCGCAAGGAACACGAAGAGCGAATGAACAATTTATAGTGATGGTTGACTGCTCTTTTCATTGAATTTCACCATGAACCTTACAACGCTGTCTTCAGAAATGGATGTGGAAGTGGCTCTGGATCGCCTGTGCGGCGACTCAGCCTTGTTGCTCGAAATTCTGGACATGTTCCTGGCGGAGTTCATTGCTGAACAACCAAATTTTCAGGATCTGCTTCGTCAATCCGATTGGGCGGCGTTGTCCCGCAAGGCCCATTACTTCAAGGGAGTGGCTGAAAACCTGGGACTGACCCGGTTTTCATCTGAAATCCTGTCACTGGAACAGTTTTCAAATTCAGCAAACCTGGCGGCCTGCATTCAAACACTCGAACTATTGATGCAGATGGCCCAAAATATTCAGTCGCTTCGCAAAGCCCTTCAGAATGACTAGGTACCTTCAGACCTTTTCAGGTATTTGGCCAGCACTTCGATCAGTTTGCTTCTGTCGAGGGGTTTGATCAGGTAATCATTCATGCCGGCGTCAAAACATTTTTTGTCTTCCCCCACCATGGCATGCGCCGTCAAGGCCACCACCGGAATGCGAGTGTTTACACCCGGCACCGAACCTCTTCGAATCAGGGTGGTGGCTTCATAGCCATCCATCACCGGCATTTGTCCATCCATCAGCACCAGGTCAAAGGCTTCGCTGCGCAGCATGTCAATGGCTTCCTGACCATTGTTGGCCACTTTGGATTCCAGCCCCAGACGCTCCAGAACCTTGCACACCACCATCTGGTTCATGACCGAGTCTTCCACCACGAGTACGCGACCCAAAAACGAGGGTACGGGCTCCGGGTGTACCGGAGCAGCCGGTACGGGCAAGGGGGCTGACGTTGTTTTTACCTCATCTGACAGCACGGCCAGCTTCAAGGAAAAAACCACTTCAGTGCCCTGCCCTGGCTCACTGCTTAAGCGAACCTGACCACCCATCAGTTCAACCAGTTCTTTGACAATCGCCAAGCCAAGGCCACTGCCCTGCGCACGACGGGTTGTCGAGTTATCCACCTGGGTGAAGCGCCTGAACAGGTTCTGCTGATGCTCTGGTGCAATACCAATGCCCGAGTCCTTGACCCGGAATTCAAGTACAGCCTGTGCACCGGTTCGCGACACTTCGCGGCAACTGACCTCAACCTGCCCTTGGTCAGTGAATTTCACGGAATTGCCCACCAGGTTCAACAGAACTTGCCGCATGCGAACCGCGTCGCCCAGGTAAACCGAGGCAGGCAGGCTTTCCGAAGGACACAACAGCGCAATGCCCTTGTTGCTGGCTTCGCAGGACAGGGCCGCATTTACATCGGTGAAGAGGTCGGCCAGTTGAAGCTCGCCCTCGCGAAGCACCATCAACCCGCTTTCCACTTTGGAAATGTCGAGGATGTCGTTGAGCAGGCTCAGCAACAAACCCGCACTGCGTTTGGAGGCGGAGGCCAGTTGATGCTGTTCGGGTTTCAATTCGGTGTCGAGCAACAGGTCCAGCGTACCCAGCACCCCGTTCATGGGAGTCCGGATTTCGTGGCTCATGTTGGCCAGAAAAGCGGCTTGCGTTTTTTGGGCCTGTAGCGCCAACTCCTGGGAATGACGAAGCGAAGTCTCGCTTTGCCGCCGGGACTCCACTTCCTGGGCCAACGTGGAATTGATCTGGGTGAGCTTGCCCAGGTCGGGCAAAGCCATGATGTGCTTCAACTTCGGTACCAGGTAAATGGCCGTGGTGACGGAAACCAGCGCCGTGACGACCTTGGCGATCCCTTGGGCGTAGTAGAGGGGAATCCACAACGTGAGAATGCCCATCACATGGGTTACGCCGCAAGCCAGGATGAATGCCGCAAACAGGTAGTAAATGGGTTGAAAAACTGCGTCGGGACGGCGCCTGGCCACATACAGAATGCCCAGCGGAATGGAGAAATAGGCAATCGCGATCAGGAGGTCGGAAATGACATGCATGGCCAGCAATTGCGGATTCCAGGCAATACAGAAGCCGTGTGGCAGGTATTCATTGACGTTGTTCATTTTGACCCACCTTGGATTTTAGTTCGTCGCGCGCACGCGCCTGGCAAGGGTTTCAGGTACCTGCCGGCGCAATTCCCGTTTTTTTATTGTACTTGAGCGCTTGATTCAAGCGGCTTGCCCCAGCGTTTGACCGCGCCCAGGACCTTGTCAATCTGCAAGGGTTTGACCAGGACTTCATTCATGCCGGAATTGCGTGCCAGCTCGTGGTCAGCCTCCATCACGCCTGCAGTCAGTGCAAGAATGGGCAAGTGCGTCAGACCCATCTGCTCGCGAATGTGCCTGCAGGTGTCCATGCCATCCATGTCGGGCATTTGTACGTCCATCAGGCACACATCCACGCCCGATTGCCTGGGCTGGGACAACACATGAATGGCCGTCTGCCCAGATTCGGCCAAAATCACCTCGGCACCGTGGGTTTCGAGGATTTTTTTCAGAATCATGAGATTGAGCTTGTGGTCGTCCACTGCCAGCACCTTCAAACCAGTCAGAAACACCCACTCGTTGTGGTGTTTCTGTCGACTCACTGCCAAGGCCGTGCTGGCTGCGTCACCAGTCAGTTCCTGAAGGGTGTTTTTCAAGGCGGCAAATGACACGGGCTTCATCAACACCGCATCGCATTGCCCGGCGGTCAAGGAGTCCTGAATCTGCTCCAGTTCCTTGGGCCGTACCATCAACGCCACGCGGGCCGTACCGGGCGCATGGACTTCCTTGATTTTCTGTGCAAGATCAAGACCTGTCATTTCTTTCAACTGGCTGTTGACAATGAACAGCCTGGGGCGGGTTCCCTGCGGCAAAGCCAACACTTGCTGCGAGTTGACGAAACCGAGTGAGGGCACGCCACACCATTCCGTCATCTGGTTCAAGCTGTCAAGCTGGGGTTTGAAGCTGTCCACAACCACCACATCGTAGGCCAATTCATTCGGCGAAGGCGTTCGGCTGCTTTGCGAGCCCATGCTCAACATCAACGAAAACGCAAACAGGCTTCCTTGCCCAGGTGCACTCACCGCAGAAATGGTGCCCCCCATCAGTTCAACCAGCTTCTGGCTGAGGGCCAAACCGATGCCGGTACCACCAAAGCGCCGTGAAATGGAGGAATCCGCCTGCGAAAACGATTGAAACAACCGTTTCATTGCAGCCGCATCCATGCCCAGGCCGGTGTCTTGAATCACAAAGCGAAGCGCGCAATTCTCAGCGTCAATCTGGTCCAGGGACACGCCCACCTTGACGTAGCCGTTTTCAGTGAACTTGATGGCATTGCCGGCCAGATTCACCAAAACTTGCCGCAGCTTGGTTTCGTCACCCATCAGGCTGTCTGGCACGTTGGGCGCCACAGACACGATGAACTCAATCGGCTTGTCGCGGAGGGCACCCGTCATGAGGTCAGTCAGGGAATCCAGGACATTGCGGACCGAAAACTGACGCGTTTCCAGCTCCATGGCACCCGCTTCAAGCTTGGTCACGTCCAGCACACCGCTGACCAGGTCAATCAAGCCACGGCCTGCATTTTCCAGTTTGCCCACAAATTCCAGCTGGGAAGAATCCAGTTTGCTCTGCTTCAGAATGTAGGCCAGGCCGACTACGGCATTCAAGGGCGTGCGAATTTCGTGGCTGATGTTGGACAGAAATTCACTTTTGGCTTTGTTGGCGGACTCAGCCTCTTCTTTGGCCTGCCGAATTTCTTCTTCCACCTGCTTGCGCGCGGTGATGTTCTGGAAAGCCCCCCGAATCACCCAAGGTCTTCGCAATGCACCTTGACCCTGAAAAATCACCTCACCAAATACATGTACCCAAATCAGATTGCCCTTGTAGGTGCGCAGTTGCAGCTCAGCATTGACATTGCAGCCGGTGCGAACGGCATCGTCCAAGATCCTTGTGATTTTTTCTGCAGATTCCTCTGTGTAAAGGCCAAAAGATTCCTCCAGCGTGGGCTGCCGGGTGAAGTCTGCCTCCAGAATGTCGTAAACCTGTTTCGACCAGTTCAACTCGCTGGTGACCACATTCAAGGTCCAGGCGCCTACACCGCACATGCGGCCCGCCACTTCCAGCAAGTGAGTGCTTGCAGTGAGGTCACCCAGCCGGTTTTCAAGTTCAATTGCAAGCGCATCCAGGGCGCCAGCCACATCGCCCAGTTCGTCGCCTTCTGGCAAGCGACAGCGAGCAGCCAGGTTGCCGCGCCTCATTTCATTGGCCATGCTTTCAATGTGCTCAAGAGGTTTTACCACCCGGAATCGAATCAGCAACAAGAGCAAAAAAGCATTGGCCGCGAACAGGCCTGCAAACATCAAGACGATCTCTTTCCGCTTTTGAGTCAAACCCTCATAACGCGTGAAAGCCATGTCGGCCACCTTGTAACTCAGCTCACTGAGCTGTTCAGCCTCGGCAATCAGGCGATCGGTCAATACACTGTTCCGGCGCAAACTCAAGGTATTGTCCCGTTCGGGAATCGAACTGGCGAAGCCACTGAAAAGACCGGCCAGGTCGCCCAGCCGTTCTTCCAGCCGGGCTGATAATTCTGCACTTTCTTCCGAAAAACTTAGTGCATCCAATTCGTTGGAAATGGACTGGTGGACCGCCCACCATTGGCGAGTATTGGTCTCTGTGTTATAGGTGGACACCGTGTGCGTCAACACCAACATGCGCGTGGACAAACGCGAAATTTGTTTCGCGGCCTCGTACTGCTTCAGGATTTCGTTACGCTCCTGATTGATGGAAAGTACAGTTGCAGTAGCAGCGATGGTCAGGCCCATCAATAACATCAGGGCGATCAAGACGCCGTGCTTAAGTCGAATCAAAGGTTTCATGGGTATACAAAATCCACAGCGTTGGGCCTGATCTTTCGCAACAGACTGGAATCAATAAAATGCAGGAACTCCGGGTCGGCCAGGGACTGGCTTACATGACCTTCCCCACGCGCCCAACGCGCCTGGCCTTGCAGAGTGGTCACCAGGGATTGCTGCAAGGTCAACTCAAACTGGTAATCGGACCAAACCACCTTGATGGTTTCCGGATCCATGCCGACGTCCCGCGCCAGAATCTGCCGCGCTTCTGCCGGATTTTTCTTGATGAACTGGATGGCTTCATCCAACGCGGCCAGTACGCCCGTCATTTTGCGCAGTTGGGTCAACCGGTAGTTGTTGTTTGCAAGCAGGTTGAAGGTTTGGCTGTACAGCTTGGGGGAATCAAGCACGGTGACCGTGTTGCCTCCCAAGCCTCGAGCTGCGTAGCCCCAGGGCTCCCAAGCAGAAACGGCATCGACCTCACCCTTTGACAGGGCCATGGCCAATGCTTCTGGAAGCATGGGCACCGCCACAATGGATTGGGGATCAATGCCGTAATACAGCAACAGCAAATCCTTGTAGTAATGGGACGCGGTTTTATTGACAAACCCAATGCGCTTGCCCACCAAGGCCTTGACACCGCCCTTGATGATCTCTTTGCGCACCACAAACTTCATATCGTCTTTGTTGGTGGCGAATGTGGCAATCAAGGTGATTGGCCTGCCTTCAAACACCTCAAACATGAAAGGCAGTTCGGACGCAGTGGCCATGTCGGCACGGCCTTCGATCATTTCCTTTATGCAACGGCTGCCACCCAGGCATTCAACCAATGCTGGCTGCACTTTGTGGCGGGCGAACAGGTTTTTTTCCCGCGCCACGTAAAAAGGCAAAGACAAGGGTGATTTGGACACTGCAATGCGGGGCTCGCTTGACCAGGCAATCGAACAAAGGCCCGCCAGCGCGCAAAACAGCATGGTAAAAATACGCCGAAAAGGGTGGGGCTTGGGCACGGGTCAGCTTATCAAAAAGGTTAACCCATCTAGCATGCTCACTTTACAAACAAGCAATTCAGTAATGAGGGGGTATTCACCCCCCTATTTTGTAACTTTACACTTGTTGTCAATTGGCCCTGTTTTTTCAACCCCCCACTTTGGGCACCTTCAAAACCTTGGCTTCGCCAATTTTAGCCGCCTCGATTTGCGCATCGGTGTACGGAAGGCGGTGCCAGTTCTTTTGTGAATACGCCTTGGTGTAATCATCGAAATGCGGGCTGGCCGGGTCGGTGGACACCGAATAGGTCAGGAATGCATCGGCTTGCGGCGTGCCATTTTCATCCCAGGTCACGGCCTGAATGTAGCTGTTGCCATAAGTGACCTTGTAGCCTTCGGCATCCAGGCGATCAGGCTCAGTGCTCACAATGGTGAACGCGCCTTCAGGGCTGGTGCCGCCAAAAATTGGCGTGGCACTTGCGTGTATTCCCGACTTCTGAATGGAGCCCAAAGGCGCATCCAGCGCAAAACCGGCTGACTGAACGGCCTGAATGGCATCGCCAAACGCAGCCAGCGTGAATGGATTGGCCACATTCAGAGTATTGGGCGTGTTCACCGGATTGGATGCACTGAACCCGTTGGCCCACAGGTTGGTGGGCAGTGAAACAGGCAGCGGGTTGTCGATTGGCAAATGCAATTGCGGAACACCCACGGGCAAACCACCGGGGTTGGCAATGGCACGGCTCCAGAATTCACGCCACAGGTGGGCACCCTTGCTGTCAAGGTTGGCTTTGCCGTCCCAGGCTGACAATGCACCACAAGCCGGAGCGGTTTGAACCGGCATCAGGTTGCTGCCCAACACAACGGGCAGTTTGCACACCGTGTCCAGCACGGTCTGTTTGGCCAGGGTGGCAGAATGGATTTCGCTGCTCAGTGCAATGTCTTTCAGGTTGTCCTGCGTGAACTTGTTGCCCGCCCGGCCGTCTGTGCCTGCCAATCGCCGTTCGGCCTGCAGGGTGCACAGGCGTGTGCGCAAAGTTCGCTCGGCGTTTTCATCACCAATAATTCGCGCAAATCCCACCAAAGGTTGTTTGGGGTTGGTCAGCCAGTAACTGTCGTTGCAATTGGTGACATAGTCGTCGCGCATCAGTTTGGGCAGGTTGCCTGCACCAAAAATGCCGGGGGCCGGGGCGTCCGGGTCGCTGCCCCATTCACAGGCCTGCCGGCTTCCGTTCAGCACTGGCAAGCCAGGCGACAATTGCCCCACCACGGTATTGAAGGGTTCTGCCGCGCAGCTGGCCACTTTGGCATTGGTCACGTGCGGCACCACCGTCACGTCGCCATAGTAAGCCGGCTTGCCCGGCCCGCTGGCGACCGTATTGACCCAAGGCACACCCAATTCACTGCCGTGCAGGCCAATGAACTCTTCCAGCGACTTGGCCATGTTCCATTTTGCAAATTGGTTGATCAGTCGGTCGTTTTCCAGGTTGGCATCGCGCAGGCTGAAGCCCATCAACTGGTTCCAGCCCAATACCGGAACACCACTGGCTTGCAGCACCAGCATGGGCCCAAAATGCGACCTGTACAGGGTGCGCTGCTGCTTGGTGATACTGCCATTGGCCTGCTTCACTTCAATTTCAATCGGCAGCGCGATCATGTCCCGCATTTCCCCGTCGTACATGTATTGCGTGGGGTTGGCGGGGTTGATCTGCAACTGGTACAACGTAAACCGGAAGGCGGTTGACACCGTGTGGCTCCAGGCCACGTGTTCATTGAAGCCAATCAACACTGCAGGCACGCCGTACAGGCCCACACCCATGATGTCCATTGCCTTTTCGCCATTCAATTCCAGAACGTTGTGGCTTGGGTAAAGGCGTTCTGTGCCCTTCCAGGGAAAGTGCGGGTTGCCGTACACCAGCGACTCGCCATTGGCGGTTGCATCCTTGCCAAAGGCGTACATGTTGCTGCCGAAATGGTCCTTGTTTTGCATGGCCGTAAAGGGGTTGGGCGATGCCTTCAACAAGGCCACTTGCTGAGCAGGGCTTAGGTCAATCCCTTTGAAGTTGGCCTTGGAGTCGGCTTTATTGCCAGCGTTGGCCACCGGCAATGCGGAAAGCCCTGGCAGGGCTGGCAGGCCGGGCGCAGCGCCGCCGGCAGGCAAGCCGGGCAACAGGCCCGGTGGTTGGGCGTTGCCAATTTCGGTGACAAACACCGAGCTGCTGGCCAGCACGGCCAAACGCACAAAACGGCGGTACAGGTCGTCGGTGGTCACGGGTTTCAGCCACTCCGCATTGGCGCAGGCTGCGTGTGCTGGTACCTTGCTGCCATCGGGTTTCGTGTACTGGTGTTCTCCGGCTTTCAATTCCGAAATGTAACGGTTCATGCCATCGGCATAGCCTGTCACCACTTTCTGGTAATCGGGAATGGTTTTGTCGCGGGTGCGTTGCCAGGCGTTGCGCACCACGCCGTCTGCGCCCTCTTCCTCAAAAGCGAACAGGCTTTTCCAGAAAAAGTCGCTGGCCACATTGTTGGCCGTCGACCCATTTGCTGGAATACTGTAACTGCCATCGGGACCAAAAAATCGTGACCGTTCCCCGCGAATGGTCAGCAGGTCTTCCAGAAACACGCACAGGTTGTCTTGCGCAAAAGCATAGCCTTGCCCGTAACCCAGGCTACCGAAGTCTTTCGCGCGAATGTGGGGCACACCGTAGGTGGTGCGGGTAATGCTGACGTCGTATTGAAGTTCGACTTCGCTGGGGTTGGTGCGGCCATCGGTGCCCGCAATGTCGTCCCGGTTGCTGCCCAAACAGGCTGTCAACACCAGCACAGCTGCGCTTGCTGTTGCAACCAATCGCGCACGCCGCAACGCGGCCCTGTTGTTCAAGCCTGTCATCACCACCGTCTCCTCTGCTTTTTTTCGGCCCTATTCATTGCAGGCCTTGTCTAACTCATACCGCCGCAAACAGAAAATGGATTAAAAATCAGTGCTTTACTGACACTGTGTCAGTAAATTTTTGATCTACCTCACAATTTCCCCTGCTTGGTGTAAGCACCGATTCAACAGGCCACTGCCTTGCGCCACAATACTCAGCTTCCAGAGGCAAATCAGCGGGCTTTTACACCATGCAACCCTACACAAACGATCAAACAGTCGCCCACTTCATCAATGGCAACAGCCTGAGCAAATCAGGCTCAAAAACAGCCAATGTGTTCAACCCGTCGCTTGGGGCAGTGGCCCGCCAGGTTGAGTTGGCCGATGTGGCTACCGTCAACACCGCTGTTGAAGCCGCCAAGGCCGCCCTGCCCGCCTGGGCCAACAAGCCCCCGTTGCAACGCGCGCGCATCATGAACAAATTCCTGGGGCTGATGAACCAGCACCGTGACGAACTGGCCGCCATCATCACGGCCGAACACGGCAAGGTATTCACCGACGCTCAAGGCGAGGTCAGCCGTGGCATCGACATCATTGAATTTGCCTGCGGCATTCCCCAACTGCTGAAAGGCGATTACACCGAGCAGGTGTCCACCAACATCGACAACTGGACCCTGCGCCAGCCCGTGGGCGTGGTGGCCGGCATTACGCCATTCAACTTTCCGTGCATGGTGCCTTGCTGGATGTTCCCCGTGGCCATTGCCTGCGGCAACACCTTCGTGCTGAAACCCAGCGAACGCGACCCCAGCGCCGCCAATTTCATGGCGAACCTGTTGAAAGAAGCTGGCCTGCCCGACGGCGTGTTCAACGTGGTGCACGGCGACAAGCTGGCGGTTGAAACCTTGCTGAACCACCCGGATGTGGCCGCATTAAGCTTTGTGGGCTCCACACCCATTGCCAAATTCATTTACGAAACCGGTGCACGCAACGGCAAGCGCGTGCAGGCCCTGGGCGGTGCGAAAAACCACTTGCTAGTCATGCCCGATGCAGACCTGGACCAGGTCACCGACGCATTGATCGGTGCCGCATACGGCAGTGCGGGGGAACGCTGCATGGCCATTTCCGTAGCGGTACTGGTGGGCGATGTGGGTGACCGCCTGATCCCCAAACTGGCTGAGCGCTTGAAAACCCTGAAAGTGACCGACGGCATGGATTTGTCCGCCGAAATGGGCCCAATTGTGACCGCCGAAGCGCTGAAGCGCATTGAAGACTACGTGCAAATTGGCGTGGACGAAGGCGCTACCCTGGTGGTGGATGGCCGTGGCCAGAAGCCTGCGGGTTTCGAGAATGGTTTTTACACCGGCGGCACACTGTTCGACGACGTCAAACCCAAAATGCGCATTTACCTGGAAGAAATTTTCGGGCCGGTGCTAGGTTGCGTGCGCGTGGCCAACTTTGCCGAAGGGCTTGAATTGATCAACAGCCACCAGTACGGTAACGGCGTCAGCTGCTACACCCGCGACGGCAATGTGGCCCGTGAATTCGGGCGCCAGGTGCAGGTGGGCATGGTGGGCATCAACGTGCCAATTCCAGTGCCTATGGCTTGGCACGGCTTTGGCGGCTGGAAGGCTAGCCTGTTTGGCGACATGCACGCCTATGGCGAAGAAGGCGTGCGTTTTTATACTCGCCAGAAGTCCATCATGCAGCGCTGGCCAGATAGCATCGAGAAAGGGGCTGAATTCGTGATGCCCACCTCGAAATAAACCAATTCGCGTAGACTGCTTTTAATCCAACCTTGGCTGCGCGAATTTTTCCTTGAACACCGAATTCAAAGCGGGCGCACTGGTTGCATTCGGTGGTTACGCTCAGGCAATTGTCTATGGCATGCTGGCCTTCGCCCCGCTGGGGCAGGCTGGCGTTGCCTACGGCATCTATGCCGGGTTGGCCAGTGCCCTGCTGGGCGGCGCAGTCGGCGCCCTTTTTGGCAAGGCTCCGGTGCAATTTGGAGGCCCACGGTCTTCCACCGCGCTAATTGTTGCAGGCTCACTGCTGGGGTTTCAACAAGCCACGACCAACCACACCGAACTCATGCTCTTGCTGGCCCTTGAACTGGTGCTGGCCGGTGTGTTTGTCGCGCTGGCCCAGCGTCAAGGGCTTGGCAAGTTGATGCAGTTTTTGCCCGCCCCGGTGCTGATCGGCATGAACACCACGCTGGGCCTGTTCTCCGCCTACAAACTGCTACCCGCCATGGTGGGCTTTGCGGTGTACACCACCGTGGTGCAGGCCATTCAAGTGCCGGCGGCATTCTCCGTCATGGCATTAGGCGTATCGGCACTCACCATTGCCGTGCTCATGTATTTTCGGGCCGTTCGGCCCAATCCGCTGGGGCTGTTTTATGGGCTGTCCTGCGGTTTCGCGGTGCATGCCTTGTTGCTGGCTTTTTGGCCTGGCGAACTTTCAGTACAAACTGTGGCTGCAACGCCCGGCCACCCCCTTTGGGCCTACACCACCGCGGAAATTTCCACAGCGGCAGGCAGTTTGCCCGACCTGTTTTTGAATACGCCTGGCCTGCTGCTTCAACTGCTGGTGGGTGCGGCCGTTCTGGCCCTGCTGGTTGTGCTGGAAAGCATGCAGGCCATGTTGCAAGTGGACCAGGCCTTGGGCACACGCCACAACACCCGCCGGGAACTGAACACACTGGCCGCGGCCAATGTGCTATGCGGGCTGGCCCTGGCACTGCCCAGTTCCAACTACGTTTCCCGTAGCAATGCAGGCCTGGGCCTGGGTGCCAAACACCGCCAGAGTGAAGGTTGGTATGCCTTGCTCCTGCTTCTGTTTCTCGCGGCCACCTGGCCCATTCTTCCCCACCTGCCCTTGCACATATTGGCCACCGCCGTGGCGCTCAGTTCCCTGTTCCTGATCCAAGGCACCACGCTGCAACTTGTCGCGCGCTTTTTGTCGCCAGCGCGCCGCCGGCAAATGGCGCCCACCCAACGGTTCACCGTGTGGGTTGTATTCAGCATGGTGCTGGTCACCGGGTTGAGCAATCTCTTGATCGGTACACTGGCAGGCGTGTTGTTCGTCGCCGCTTATTTTCTGCAGCAACAGTCCAGCAGCGGGCTGCGCAGCATTGAATTCAAACCGGCAGCCCGGTCACGCAGCATGCGCCCCCGCGCACACCGGCAGCAACTGGACACAGCCTTCGAACACTTGGCCTGGGTTCGGTTTGATGGCAACCTGTTTTTTGGAAATGCCCCGGCCATTTCAATCCGACTTCAGGACGAACTGGCACAGGCCCAGTCCGTTTTGCTCGACTTCACCCAACTTCGTTATATCGACGACACCGCCTGTGCCTGTATTGACAGGTTGCTCAGGCAAAGCCTTTGCCCCAAAAACACAGTGGCCGTGCTGCCCAACACGCCAACCCAACCCTTGGGCGGCGAAGGCCTGCTGCGCCAAACCCTGACCGCCCAGGGTGTTGCCATTCAAAACCATGTGGACGATGCATTCTGGCAAATTGAAAACCAGCTGCTGGCACACGACACACACGCCAACAACACACCAACCGGCAACGCCCTTCAAACACTGCGCGACAGCCACCTGTGCGACCACATGAGCACAAGCCGAGCGGACACTTTTGCCCACTACTGGACCCGGCTTGACATCGGCGCTGGGCAAACCCTGTTCAGCGAAGGTGCTCAACCCTGCGGCCTTTACGTGCTGGAACACGGCCAGCTCAGCGCCTGGCACCACACAGGCCACAGCAATGAAAGGCTGATGCGCTTCTGCCCCGGCAGCATGGTGGGAGAAATGGCCTTGATCGACGGCAAACCCCGCTCGGCCACCGTTCGGGCCGACACACCCTGCACGGTACTCTTTCTGCCACTGAATCAATTTGAAGCCCTGTCGCGCCAGGAAACCGACCTGGTGCAAACACTCCAGAACAACCTCGCCCGTGAACTGGCCCTGCGCATACGTCTGGCCAATCAAAGCCTGGCATTGACCCAGTAAAACGCTGCACCACTAGAGGGATTCCTCTTTGTGGTCCGCACTGCGATGCCGTATTTTCTCGGGTATACACAATCCTGCAATGCCCCATGAACAAAGCTGAATTCGAAAAACGCTACGGCAATACCATTGGACAACCCAAGCTGAGCTTGTTGCTGGGTGAGGCGCGTACGCCTTTTGAAGCAGCCAAACTGGCTGTGGGCTGGCGTTTTCTGGCCCGTAAAAATGTTGGGCAAGGCCAAACTGTCTTGCTGATGCCTGGCTTTGGCGCCAGTTCCAGCAGCATGACCTTCATCAAGCGTTACCTGGATTCCCTGGGCTACAAGGCCGTGCATTGGTCTGCCGGTTTTAACCACGGCGAAGTGGGCAAACTGATGCCGCAAGTGATTGCCGACATCAAGAACCTGTCAGACGAAGCGCAAGCCCCCATCAAACTGCTGGGCTGGAGCCTGGGTGGTTACCTGGCCCGCGAGGCCGCGCGTGAGGTGCAGCAGAACGTCAGCCGCATTGTCACCATTGGCAGCCCGGTGATCGGCGGCCCAAAGTACACGGCCGTGAAGCCCCTCTACGACATCCGCGGGCTGGATGTGGAATCCATCGAGAACAGCACACTCAAGCGTTTCGAGCATCCCATTGTCTGCCCCATCGTGGCGCTTTATTGCAAGAAAGACTCCATCGTCAGCTGGCAGGCCTGCATCGACCGTTTCAGCCCCAATGTAGAACACATTGAAATTGAAACACCTCACTTGGCCATGGGCGTCAGCAAGGAAGTCATGAACCTGCTGCCCTATGCCTTGGGCACCCCTTTGAAGTAAAACCCACCGTTTCAATCGCTTGAATACGTGGGGGATCAATTGTGTCCTCCGGGCTTCTACTGACTTGAAACTTTTACCTGTGGGAGTACACTCAATCTCTAGTGGACGGTGCTTGCACTGCCACGACACAAGGCAACAAACCCTTGTGCCTGTACCCTTTTGCGCGCAGTCCGTCCTGCAAATCCGCCCGCTGGCCTCAGGCCAGCGATCGCTACAAGACTGTGTGCACGAAGAGGGTACCCAACAATGATTCGACAACATTACCAATCGCTTGAACACATCAGCGCCGGCGCAACCGACACCATCACGGTCAGTGACCCAAGTCGCCCGTTGAAACTCACCGCCGATTCGCCTGCCTTTGACGCCATGACCGACCTGCGTCGGATTCACCCAGTCAGCATTTCCGGTTCTGAAACCCTGGAGCAAGCCCGCACCACCATGATTGTTTGCGGCGTGAAGTTGCTGTTCGTGCGCAACAGCCAGGGCAATTTGCAAGGTCTGCTCACTGCAAACGACCTTGCTGGCGAACGGGCCATTCAACAAGCCGCGGCAAGCAACCGCAATGTGCCTGAACTCACGGTCAGCGACGTAATGGTCAAGTTGCCTGACCTGGAGTTTCTGGAATTTGGTGCGGTGTCCCGCGCAGAAGTGGGCCACATCATCGCAACACTGCGCGAACACAATCGGCAGCACGCCTTGGTGGTCGACAACCGCAGCGGCACCATGCGCGTGGTTGGGCTGTTCTCCTCCACTCAGATTGCCCGGCAAATGGGTATTCCGGTCATGGACCCAGTCAAGGCCAGCACCTTTGCAGAAATTGAGGCTGCAGTAGCCGCAGCCTGATTTACTTCAGGATTTCGACCACCAGCGGGTGGTCGATTCCGCGCACATTCCAAACACCATGAATGGCCTCATGCAGGTCGTCACACTGCCCCAGCAGTCGAAGCCCACTTAAGGTTCCCGTGTCATTCACGCCCAGTCGGTTAACTGGAAAGACTCCCAAGCCCCTTGCGGCAAACACGGACATCAAGGCGCTGTCCTCGAACTCGCCCACCACGTGGGGCACAATCGCGTGCTGTTCAAACCAGTGATTCAAATCAACCCGCAGCCTTGAATGCCCGGTGGGCAGCAACACTGGCAACTGCGCCAGACATTGCGGAAAATGACTGGCACTGCCTTTTTTCACCAAGGCGGATGCACCATACCAGTCCACTGCCGATGTACTCAACACCCGGCTTTGCATACGCAAATTCGGGTTGGCCGGTGGAGGCTGACTGGCAAACACGAAGTCCAGGTGATGCAGGGCCAACTCGGCCAGCAACTGCTCGGGCTCACCTTCGTGGCAGGTCAGGTGCAAATCGGGTGTACCCAGCACGGGTTTCAACAGGGCGTGCACCGCCAGCTTGGAAATACCATCGCACAAACCAATTTTGAAACGCTGCTGGGGTTTGCTGGCCACCGCCCGCACCAGCTCTGGCAGGCTTTGACCGAGCTGAAAAATCTCTTCCGCCTTGGCAAAAGCCACCTGCCCTGCATCGGTCAAGGCCACACCCCGTCCAGCAGGCTTCAATAACTGGTGCCCCAAATCTTTTTCCAGTTCGCGCACCTGTGCGCTGATGGTTTGAATGGCCATGTCCATGCGCTCGGCCGCACGGGCAAAGCCACCTTCCTTGGCCACCATCCAGAAATAATGCAAATGGCGATAGTTCAATGACATGCGCAACCTCAACTTCGTAAAAACCGCAGTAACACTCCATTAAATACTTATTTTTCCTCAGTATCAACTCAGCGAATATGACACGGTCTTCAATTCAACCCTAATGGAGTAATAAAGTGGACGTTTTAATGGAATTCATGCAAACCGATTTTCTGGGCACCGCCGCATGGATCTGGCTGTTGTTCATCAGCATTGTGGTGGCCCTGCTCGCCTTTGACCTGGGTGTATTGCACAACGACGACAAGGAAATCGGCGTTCGGGAAAGTCTGCTGCTTTCAGCAGGCTACATCAGCGCCGCCGTGCTATTCGGCAGTTGGGTGTGGTGGTACTTGGGTGCAGAAAGTGGCATGAACTACTTCACCGGCTTCGCCATTGAAAAATCGCTGTCCATGGACAACGTGTTCGTCATTGCCATGATCTTCTCGTTCTTTGCCATTCCCCGCCAATACCAGCACCGCGTGCTGTTCTGGGGCATTTTGGGCGTGATTGTATTGCGCGCCATCATGATTGGCCTGGGTGCCGCACTGGTCACGGAATTCAGCTGGGTGCTCTACCTGTTCGGCGCTTTCCTGGTCCTCACCGGTATCAAGATGTGGTTCATGGCCGACAGCGAGCCCGACATCGAGAACAATCCGATCCTGAAGTTCCTGCGCAAACGCATGCGGGTTACTGACGGCCTGCGCGGCAATGCCTTCGTGGTGAACGAGCCTGATCCGAAAACCGGCAAGGTGGTGCGTTTCGCAACGCCCCTGTTGCTGGCGCTGATTCTGATCGAATTTGTGGACCTGATCTTCGCTGTCGATTCGGTGCCCGCTATTTTCGCGATCACGACCGACCCGTTCATCGTGTACACCAGCAACATTTTCGCGATCCTGGGTTTGCGTGCACTGTACTTTGCCCTGGCCGCAATGATCCACCGTTTCCACTACCTGAAGTACGCTTTGGCCCTGGTGCTGGTGTTCATTGGCAGCAAGATTTTCCTGGTGAACTTCATTGGCAAATTCCCGCCCGCGCTGTCTCTCAGCGTGACCTTGGGTCTGATCGCCGGTGGTGTAGTGTTCTCGCTGTGGAAAACACGCGGCGACAACCAGGCTGAAAAACTGGGACACGCGACAGAAAACAAGTAATCTCTGCAGCAAATAAAAAGGCCGGTGACGTCAATCACCGGCCTTTTTTTTTATTTACATCCTGGTTTACTTGGGCTGCTTCACCGCTTCAATGGTGATCAACACTTTTACTTCCGGGAAAAAGCCCTTGTCCACCGCATAGCCCAAGTCAAAATCCGTGCGCTTGAATTCGGCCACGGCATCGGCGCCACACACTTCGGCTTTCTTCATGGGGTGCATGATGCACTTGAAGGTATTAATCTTCAAAGGCACCGGCTTGGTAATGCCCTTCAGCGTCAGGTCGCCCAGCACTTCCACGGGCTTGTCGCCTTCAAAACGCATTTTGCTGGCCTTGTAGGTGATAGTGGGGTGCGCTTCCACGTCAAACATGTCCACTCCCTTGGCATGCTCATTCATCTTGCCGTGGCCAAAGTCCAGGCTGGCCGCTTCAATTTCAATGTTCACGGTACCGGTTTTGTTGGCACGGTCCAGGGTCACAGTGCCCTTGGACTTCTCGAACTGCCCGCGCCACAGGGACAAACCGCCCATGTGGTCTGCTTCGAATGACGGAAATGTGTGGCTGGGGTCCACAATGTAAGTGTCTACCGCGGCAGACGCTGCGCCCACCATACCCAAGGCCATTGCACTGGCCAACACTGTTTTTGATACTTGCTTGAACATCCCTGACTCCTTGTTGTTTATCTGTGTATTGCTGTGTACTTGAAAGCAATGTCTGCCAGAATATTTACCTACTTGGCAGGCATCACCAGTTTGAAATCGATCACCACTTCATCGGCCACCAGGCTGGTGTCGCCCCATTCGCCATCGGCGCCTACCTTGTAATCCAGGCGCTTGACCTGGGTTTTACCAGTCAACGTGTGTTTGCCACCTGCAGTCTGAATTTTGACTGGAAACTTCAAGGGCTTTTTAATGCCACGGATGGTTAAATCGCCTGTGGCTTGAAGATTGTTTCCTGTGCCTGTTACACCCGTAATCGTGAAGGTGGCCTTGGGGTGATTTTTTGAATCGAACCAGTCTTTGCCAGCCACTTCCTTGTTGTACTCTGGATCCCCCAGGTCATAGCTCGACGTGTCTACACTCAAAGTGGCTTTCGTCTCAGCGGGTTTGGCCGGGTTGAACTGCACGTCACCTGCGAATTTCTTGAAATTGCCTGTTACCGGCACATTGAATTGCTTGAAGGTGGCCTTCACTTCACTTTGGCTTGTATCAATTGGCGCGGCCAGTGCCGGTGCTGCCAAACCTGCAAAAACCAGCCCAGCCACAGCGGCCGAACGGGAAAAAACTGATCGATGAATCATGTTGGGTCCTGCTGGTACTTGATTTGAATCTCGGTGATTCCCTACCGCAATAGGTCGTTCATCCTCAATCAACCTTCGCGCCCGGAATCATTCGACCCAGAACACGGTCCTTGTCCATAAAATGGTGTTTCAGGGCCATCAACACATGCCCTGCCACCAAAAAGACCAAACCTTTTGCAGAAAGTTCATGCAGGGTCTTGAACAAGTCTTTCAGTCCCGGGTCTTTGTCGATCAACACCGGTAACTCAATCACCCCAAACCACACCACAGGAAAACCCGATGCCAGGCTGTACAAATAACCGAACGTGGGCACCCCAAGCATCAACACATACAGGGCAAAATGCCCCAACTTGGCAAACAACACAGTGTTGTGTCCCCAATGCGCCGGGTACTTCGGTGTTTTTGACACCATTCTGACCACCATGCGGAGCAGCACCAGCGTGAAAAGTGTCACGCCCAGCCACTTGTGCCAGTTAAACAGTTTCAGTTTGAATGGCGTGATCCCTGGAATGTCCACCATGTACAAACCGACCGCAAACGCAGTCAGAATACCCAGGGCCATCAGCCAGTGAATCACCACCATCGGCAAACCATACCGGTGATTCTCGCTCAGTGCGCTTTTCAAATTTGTGTCCCTCTACCGTGCGTGCCTGAAGAGCCCGCAATAAATTGTTGGGCTCAAAGTCTTTTTCAAGATACAATTTACAGTTGTTTTAATGCTGCGTACACGCCTGTGCGGACAATACGCTTAGAATATGCGCAGCGTTTCGGTGGTTTTTAAACCCCCGGCTGTGTGTATGGCTAAAGCACTACAAAAGCACCGCGAGAGCACAGCAAGAGCACATTGGACTCACGTATCAACCCAGCGCACTCAATCAGGACGTCGTATGAGCGATTCGAACGAACACGAACTTCTAATCAAGACACCGAAGCAACTCATTTATGCGGTCGTCGCTTCCTTTGTCATTCCGATTTTTGTCATTATCCTGTTGGCCAACTACGTCAGCAGCAGTGAAAAACCAGCCGCTGGCAGCAATGCGTTTTCTGAAGAAGCGATTGCAGCCCGACTGGCGCCTGTAGGCACCATCGAATTTATAGACGCCAACGCCCCCAAAGTGTTGAAAACTGGCGAGCAGGTTTATGCAGCCGCCTGCGCAGCCTGCCACACCGCAGGTGCAGCCGGTGCGCCCAAACTGGGTGATCAGGGTCAATGGGCCGCTCGCTTGGGTCAAGGTTTTGACACCCTGTGGAAGCATGCCGTGAATGGTATCGGTGCCATGCCTGCCAAAGGCGGCAACGCAGACTTGGATGACATCGAAGTAGCCCGTGCCGTGGTCTACATGGGCAAAGAAGTGGGCGCTGATTTCAAAGCACCCGAACCCGCAGCTCCAGCTGAAGCACCCGCTGCTGAAGGCGAAGCCGCATCACCGGCCGCTGAAGCAGCCAAGTAAATAGCCAGGCAAGTACCGAGTACAAAAAAACCCGCTTTCACAGCGGGTTTTTTGTTGAGGCCTGCGGTTGAACCAGCATCACGCCCACGCCACGAAAAATCAGCATGGCGTTTTCAACCACATCGTCTACCGGCTTTTTACAGCCATCCAGGCTCCAGCGGGCAGCCATGTAAAGCACCGAACCCACCAAACCTGATGCCAACAGGGTTGAATCCAAACCCGACACACCACCGTCCTTGCGCTGCTCAATCAAGGGCTTGGCCAGGGTTTCCAGCATTTCGACAAAGCTGTACAAAGTTTTCAAAGACAACTCTTCCAGATGGCGGTTCACCGTCAACACCTCCACCAGCAATATGCGCGCAGCTTGAGGGCTTTCCTTGAACTGGTTGAAAAACACACCCAGCCCAGTTCGGGTGGCCTGCTCCAGGTTGTCGTCTTCCATGCCCAACAGAACTTGCTGCAACCTCTCACGCAGGGTGTCCGTGATGTGCAGGTAACAGGCCGTGAACAAGGCCTCGGCGTTGCTGAAACTTTCGTAGAAATATCGCTCGGTCAACCCGGCTTCCTGGCACAGGCCTTTCACTGTGGCTGCGTGATAGCCGCTAGACCCGAACACCTTGATGCCTGCCTCGATCAACTTCAGGCGTCGCTCTGCCTGGCGGATTTCATTGGACACACCGCGATAGCGCCGCCCGGCGGCCTTCGCGATTTGATCGGGTGCTTTCGCATTCATATTGGAGGGGAAACTCAAAAAATAGGCATTGACAGTATGCAGGGCCAACATTAAATTGACAACCACGATTGTCAAATTACAAAACAAGGTTCGGCCCAATTGTGCCGACAAAACCCGGTGCCTGCCAGCACGGGTTTGGGCCTTGTTCAACATAACGGAGACCGACACATGAAATCATTCAACGGCAAAGTGGCCGCAATCACGGGTGCAGCATCTGGAATGGGCCGTACCCTGGCCCTGCAACTGGCCAAGGATGGCTGCCATGTGTCCATCTCCGATGTCGACACCAAGGGCCTGGCTGAAACAGTCAAACTGGTCAAAGCTGCAAACCCCAACATCAAGGTCACCAGCCAGCAACTGGATGTGTCCAACCGCGACGCCATGTACGCCTGGGCAGATCAAACTGCGAAAGACCACGGCAAGGTCAACCTGATTTTCAATAACGCGGGTGTGGCTTACGCAACCCCTGTTGAACACATCGACTACGACAAGTTCGAGTGGATCATGGGCATCAACTTCTGGGGCGTGGTGTATGGCACCAAAGCATTCCTGCCCCACCTGAAGGCATCCGGTGAAGGCCACATCATCAACACATCCAGCCTGTTTGGCCTGTGCGCACAGCCCACCCAGTCCACCTACAACGCAACCAAGTTCGCGGTGCGCGGCTTCACTGAAAGCCTGCGTCAGGAACTGGACATGATGAACTGCGGCGTATCAGCCACCAGCGTTCACCCAGGCGGTATCAAGACAGCGATTGCTCGCAAAAGCGTGGCTTCTCCAGAAATTGAAGAATTCACTGGCGCCGATTCCGAGGCAGGCAAGGAATTCTTCGAGAAATTCTTCATCACTTCTGCTGAAAAAGCTGCAGACATCATTCTGAAAGCAGTCAAGGGCAACAAGCGCCGCATCCTGGTTGGCCCGGACGCCGTTGCAATGGACGCCATGGTTCGCACACTGCCTGAAACCTATCAGGCCATTATCGTCGGCCAGATGAAAAAGATGCGCGACAAGCAAATTGCACGCAAAAAGCGCAAGGCCTCAGAAAAACAGACCCAAAGCGCGTAAACACCCGCTTGGTTTTGCCTGCAGAACGCGGTTAGTCTAAAGACTGCCGCGTTTTTTTATTGGGTAAAGCAAACATGGAAAAACCAATGATTCAAAAAACCATCCTGTTGGTAGGCGCCACGGGCGTCGTTGGCCAAAGCGTGCTGCTGCAAGCGCTTGCCCACCCCCAGGTGGGCAAAGTCGTCGCCCTGTCGCGCAAGCCCATCACCCCACACCCCAAGCTGCTGAACCAGCTAATCGATTTCAACGCCATTCCCGAAGAAGCACCCTGGTGGCGAGCGGATGCCGTGGTCTGCACCTTGGGCACCACCATCAAGGTGGCCAAAACAGCCGAGCAATTTCGCTTTGTCGATTACACGCTGGTGGCCCAGTTCGCCTCACTGGCGGCCAAGCACAGCGTGCCCTGCTTTGTGTTGAATTCCGCCATGATGGCCAGCCCCAAGGCCCGTGGCCTTTACCTGCGTACCAAGGGCGAAGCCGAACAGGCTGTTAAAAACTCGGGGGTACCCGGCGTGGTTATTGCACGCCCAGGCCTGCTCGATGGCCATCGCGAAGAATTCCGCTTGGGAGAAGAAATTGGATTGGTCGCCAGCCGCCTGTTCAACCCATTGCTGCCCAAACGCCTGCGCAGTGTGAAAGCGGAGAAACTGGCGCGGGTCATGCTGGAGGAAGCACTGAAAGCCGAAGCTGGCGTAAAAGTGCTGGAGTCTGAAAGCTTTCAGTGAATCCGCAAACCGACATTCAAACTTGAATTTGCAAATGCGCGGTTGCAGAAGACTATTTAAGGCCCGACTTTCGTCAACAAGCCCTTCAATGCACTCAAGCGGTCCTTCGGGCTCATTTTGGGCGTGTCGTCGGGCAAATCCTTGTCGGTTTCCAGTTGAAGTTCCTTGATGAAACGCGATGGAAAACAACTGATCAGTTCCCGCGCTTTTTTGCGCTTTCTGCACCAGGTAATGTTCAGGCTGCGCTGGGCGCGTGTCACTCCCACGTACATCAGGCGGCGCTCTTCTTCCAGGCGGTCATCTGTCAGTTCGCGCCCTTCCCCATCTCCGAAGCTGGGCAAAATGCTTTCCTCGCAGCCAATCAGAAACACGTGGGGAAACTCCAGCCCCTTGGCCGCGTGCAAGGTACTTAGCTGCACCGCGTCGGGCCGGGTGCCGTCGTCTTGCCGGTCCAGCATGGTCATCAAGGCCACCTTCTGGGTCAGGTCAAGCAGGGTGATGCCCTCTTCCTCGCCCTTGTCGCCCATCCACTTCACGAAGTCGAGCACGTTTTGCCACTTGGCCTGCGCACCGCGCTCGTCCTGCTGCTCATACAGCCATTCCTCGTACTTGATGGTGGCCAGCAGCTCGTTGAGCAAATCACGCGCAGGTTCCCGCTGCGCTCGGTATTCCAGTTTGTTGATGTAGGTGCCAAAGGTTCTCAAGGCATCCACCATGCCGGCATTCAAATGACTTTCTGCACCGGTTTCAAAAATGGCCTCGAACAGTGACACGCCACGCGTGCCCGCATAGGTACCCAAGGCTTCCAGCGTTTTTTGGCCAATGCCACGCTTGGGCGTGGTCACCGCGCGAATGAAGGCAGGGTCATCGTCCTGGTTCACCAGCAAGCGCAGGTAAGCGATCACATCCTTGATTTCAGCGCGCTCGAAAAAGCTTTGCCCGCCACTCAGAATGTACGGAATTTTCTGGCGACGCAGCGCCTGTTCCAGAATACGAGCCTGAAAGTTGCTGCGGTACAAAATGGCATAGTCGCCGTACTTGGCGCGGCGCTCAAAGCGGTGGCCACTCAACATCATCGCCACCTGTTCGGCCTCGTGTTCGTCGTCGGCCATCGGGCTGATCACGATCGGCTCACCGGGGCCGTGTTCGCTCCACAAGGTTTTTGGAAACAGCTTGGGGTTGTTTTCAATCAGGCGGTTAGCAGCTTGCAAAATGCGCAAGGTGGAGCGGTAATTCTGCTCCAGCTTGATCACTTTCAGTTGTGGGTAGTCTTCGGTCAGCTGGCGCAGGTTTTCAATCGTGGCACCGCGCCAGGCATAAATGGCCTGGTCGTCGTCGCCCACGGCGGTGAACATGGCGCGTGGCCCGGCAATCAAACGCAGCAAGTCGTACTGGCAGGCATTGGTGTCTTGCACCTCGTCCACCAGCAAATAGCGCAGGCGGTTTTGCCAGCGGTTTCGCACTTCTTCATTGCTGGCCAACAGGCGCGTGGGCTTCAAGATCAAATCATCAAAGTCCACGGCCTGGTAGGCAGCCAGCGTGGCCTCGTAGCTTTTGTACAGGCGGGCAATGTGGCCTTCGTCTTCCGTGGTGGCTTGCGCCAATGCCTGGTCGGGGTCTACAAGCCCGTTTTTCCACAGTGAAATGACGCTTTGCGCCTTGCGTATCAGCTGTTTGTCGGTGGTGCCGTACAGTTGCTGCACCAATCCATAGGTGTCGGTGGCGTCCAGAATGGAAAAACGGCTTTTCAGGCCCGCGTGCTTGTGTTCTTCCCGCAAAATCCGAATGCCCAGGCTGTGAAAGGTACACACCAGCAAGCCCTTGCCCTCGGCGCCGCTCAGCAACTTGGCAGCGCGCTCTTCCATTTCCTTGGCGGCCTTGTTGGTGAAGGTCACCGCCGCAATGTTCTTGGCACTCACCCCTTGATTTTGAATGAGGTGCGCGATTTTCTGGGTGATCACGCGTGTTTTGCCCGAACCCGCCCCGGCCAGCACCAGGCAGGGACCATCCACATAATTCACTGCTTCACTTTGGGCTTTGTTCAGGCCAACAGACATACTGGGGGGACACCTCAGGGGAAGGCATTACTGTACCAGAGGCACTTAGAGATCCACTGGGTCCACTTCCAAAAACCAGCGAACGCCACCAGGTAACTCGTGCAACTGCACCAGCCACTGGGTGAGGAACCGATGCAGGGCGGGTCGTGATTCACTTTCGATCAGCATTTGAGCGCGCTCAATACCACCCACCCGCACCACCGTCAGCGGCACCGGGTCACACATGAACACCGGGTTGTCTGCATCCACCAAGGGTTCACCCAATTCCCGAGCAATGCTTAAAAACTGCAGGCAATTGGCCAGCTTCTTGTGATCCGCACGAATGGTGGCCTGGTGTGAAAACGGGGGCATGCGGGCGTCTTTGCGGGCCTGCATTTCGTGATGGGCAAAGGTTTCGTAATCGTGCGCCTTCAAGGCATCAAAAAGCGGATGCTGCGGGTAGCGGGTTTGCACCACCATGCGGGCGTCACCTGCCCTGCGCCCAGCCCGTCCTGCCACCTGCATCAACTGGGCAAACAGGCGTTCAGGGGCGCGATAGGCATGCGAATACAGCGACGCATCCACATTCAAGGCCAGAACCAGCGTGACATTTGCAAAATCATGTCCCTTGGCAATCATCTGGGTGCCCACCAGCACATCCGCTTCACCACTGTGAGCCTGTTGCAGCAACGCCTCCATCTGCCCCTTGTTGCGGGTGCTGTCAGCATCAATGCGCAAGATATTGGCTGTGGGCAGCAAACCGCCCAGGGTTTCTTCAATGCGCTGGGTTCCACGCCCAAAACCGGTCAGGTCCTGATTGCCGCAGGTGGGGCAATGCGTGGGCACCTTTTGACCTGCACCACAGTGGTGGCAGCGCAGCATGCGTTCATTCTTGTGCCACACCATGTGGGCGGTGCAGTGGTCGCAATTGGCCACCCAACCACAGGCATTGCACACCATTTGCGGGGCGTAGCCCCGGCGGTTCAAAAACACAATGCTTTGCTTGCCGGCTTCAAAGTTTTGTACAAGCGCCTGCATGGCAGGCTCGCTCAAACCCTCTTTGGCCGGGAAGTTGGCTGTGTTGATCAATTCCACCTTGGGCAGGCTGGCACCCAGCACCGCCCGGTTCTTCAAGGTGAGGCGCTTGTAAGCCCCCTGGTCCGCTTTCAACCAGCTTTCCAAGGCAGGGGTCGCAGAACCCAACACAATGGGCACCTCGCGCTGTTTGGCCAGCATCAGAGCCAAATCGCGGGCATGGTAGCGCATGCCATCCTGCTGTTTGTAGGAAGGGTCGTGTTCCTCGTCCACCACGATCAAACCAAGACGAGGCAGCGGGGTCAACACGCCAAGCCGGGTGGCAATGATCACATCAGCTGCACCCGTGGCCGCTTCGAACCAGGCCTTGGTTCGGGTCAACTCGGCCAGGTTGCTGTGCATCACCACCACGCGGTGGGGTGCCAGGCGCTCCTTGTACAGGGCCTGGGCAGCCGGGGTCAAATTGATTTCCGGCAGCAACACCAGCACCTGTTCCCCGCGCTTCAGGCGTTCTTCGACCGTGTGCAAATACACTTCGGTTTTGCCACTGCCTGTTACGCCATACAACAAGAAAGGCTGAAAACCCTGTGCATTGGAAAACTGTGCAACCGCCTCCCCTTGCTCAGGGTTCAGCACTGGCTTGTCTGCTTTGTCGGACCTGGTTTTGCCGGCTTTGCTTGCGGCAACGGGGTCACTGCGCTCGGCCAGCAGCTTGAATGCATGCTCACGCGACTTCGCCACCATCACGGGCTCTTCCCCGCGCGCATTCAATACCCGAAGCGCCTTGGGCAAGGCCTCAAGAGCAATCATGCCCAAAGGGTGGTGGTAATACCTAGCAGCGAATTCAATCAGCGCCTGCCATTCGGTGGTCAGGCACTCACCTTGGTCCAGCACTGTATGCACGGCCTTGATGTTGTCCGCCATTGACTGATCTGCTGCAACACCTTGTATCAACCCGATTCGGTGCTGTCGCCCCCACGGCACAATCACCCTCATCCCGAATCTGGGGGACGTATTATTCCCCCAAATGTAGGTAAATGCTTTGGGAAGCGGTGCAGCAACCAGCACGCTAACGAGCAGATTAAGTTCCGGGTTGGAATCAGGTGAAGTCGGGAGGCTTGGGTCTGTCTTCACAGCTCACTTTAAGTTCATGGACTAGCTGGCTTGAAATAAACGGATAACAAAATTTTCCCGATGTCAATGTGGATAACTTTGTGGACATCCGTGGATTATTCACACATCGCCGCTACATCAGGATGCGTGCCTTGTAAAGTGTAAATATTGTTAAGTGATATTTTTTCTATTTAAAACAAACACTTAAATGTGGGCTCTGCCTTTCAGCGCATCATGCAGTGCAAAAAAAAACACCTTGCGCGATGCGCCAAAAATGTGCATAACTCCAAATACTTACTGCCTTTGTTTACGGCTGTAGCTGTGGACAGCGTTTACCATCACTTCCACGCTCTCCGGATTGGTGAATTGTGAAATGCCGTGCCCCAGGTTGAAGACATGGCCCGCCCCGGCTTGTGGCACACCAAAACTTTCGAGTGCTTTGGCCACTTCCGCCTCAATTTGAGCAGGTTCGGCAAACAGCACATTGGGATCCAGATTGCCTTGAATGGCGCAACGGTCACCAATACGTGCACGCGCCTGGCCCAGGTTAACCGTCCAATCCACACCCACAGCACTTGCACCGGTCGACGCAATATCTTCCAGCCACAAACCGCCACCCTTTGTGAACACAATCGAGGGAATATCCTCGGTAAAGCTTCCCCGGTTCGCCTGCAGAGGCAAACTGGCTACAATTTTGCGAATGTAGTTCAGGCTGAATTTCTGAAAAGCACCATCGGCCAGCGCACCACCCCAACTGTCAAAAATCATCACAGCCTGCGCACCCGCTTCAATTTGGGCCCTCAAATACTGGCTGACCGCCTCGGTAGTCACTTCCAGAATTCTATGCATCAGGTCCGGGCGCTTGTACAACATGGTTTTGACCTTGCGGAACTCGCGGCTGCCACCGCCTTCCACCATGTAACAGGCCAGGGTCCAGGGGCTACCAGAGAAACCAATCAAAGGCACACGGCCGCCCAGCGCACCACGGATGGTGCTGACTGCGTCAGTGACATACTTCAGGCTGCTACCGATGTCCGGCACTGCGAGTTTGGCTACATCGTCTTCTGTGGTCAGCGGGCGCTCGAATTTCGGGCCTTCACCTTCTTCAAAATACAAGCCCAGACCCATCGCATCGGGCACCGTCAAAATGTCTGAAAACAGGATCGCAGCATCCAGCTTGTATCGGTCAAGGGGTTGCAAGGTGACTTCGCACGCAGCTTCCGGGTTGGTGCACAATCCCATGAAATTGCCGGCCTTGGCCCTCGTGGCCCGGTATTCCGGCAGATAACGGCCTGCCTGGCGCATTAACCAGACTGGTGTGTATTCAGTAGGTTCGCGGCGCAGTGCGCGCAAAAAAGTGTCGTTTTTGACAGGCTGGAAGCTGCTCATGGTCTTTGATGCTTATTCAGTGAATTCAGTTTAGAAACAGGCGCTGGTGCTCGGTTTTCAAGCAACGATCCATAACAAAGGGCAAGCCTGCAGCCTTCGCCTTGGCCTCAACCAACACATTGCGGATTCCCTGTTGAAGCCATACAGCACCCGCGCCCACATTCATGGCTTGCGCCAGCACTTCCGGGGTGTGTTCAGCACGGCGAAACACATCTACCAGGTCAATCTTCAAACCGGTTTCCTCAATGGCGGTTTTCAGGTCGGGGTAACAGGCCTCTCCCATCAAGCCACTGGGTCGACCCTGTAAAGCCGGGTTAATCGGCAAAATTCGGTAACCCTGGGTTTGCAGGTATTTCGCTACAAAGAAACTGGGCTTGTGGGCCTGCGACGAAAAACCCACCACAGCGATGGTTTTTGTATTTTCCAGCAACTGTTTTAATTCAGCGTCTTCCATATGAACTGCCCCAAACGGTTACCCGCTCAAGCTCTTGGTTTGAAGGCCTCCATTGTGCCTGAAAATCCGGTGTTCCGGACCCAGCCCAGCCCTTCACGGGTGGTGGCTTTGGGTCGATATTCACAACCAATGTCACCGCTATATCCCAAAGCCAGCAGTTGCTGATACACCTCTGCGTAATTCAGGACGGCACCGTTAACAAACTCATTTGCTGACGTTTCACCTTGGGGCTCATCACGTTTGGGCACACCTGCAATTTGCAGGTGCCTGACGCGGCCAGTGGGCAGGTATTGCGCAAGGGCAGCCAAAGCATTCCCCTCCGCTCGCTGGCAGTGGTACAAATCCATCTGCACGCCCAGGTTGGGCTGTCCCAAACGATTGACAAGTTCGTGTGCTGTGGCCTGATCTGCCAGCAAATACCCTGGAATGTCGAAACGGTTAATGGGCTCGATCAGCCAATCAATTGGTTCGCCCTTCATCGTGTCGGCCAGCCACAGCAGGTTTTTCTCGTAACAGGCCCAAGCCGTGGTCACTGCGTCGGAATTCTCAAGATCAACAATCCCGGCGAGTACATGTATTTTCTGCACCCCCAGCACTTGCGCGTAGCGCGCGGCCTGCTCTGCGGACCTTCTGAATTCGTCTCTTCGCTCAGGGTATGCGGCCAGGCCACGATCACCCGCCGCCCAGTCACCCGCCGGTGCATTGATCAGCACCCAGGACACCCCGGCAGAATCTGCTTTTTCGCGCAGCAGCGTGGCAGAGTAATGATAGGGAAACATACATTCGGCGTGCCGAAACCCGTCGTCTGCACAGGCTTGCAGGCGCTCAGGGAAATCAAACTCGGTGTACAGCCAGCTCAGATTGGCAGCCAGCCTCATACCTCAAACACCAATTGCGGATTGAAAAACGGGTTCTCGAAAACCTGCGGTGTAACTTGCACCTGTCCCCGTTCCATTTTCCGGGCCTTGCCCTTCTTTCGCACGTAACCCCGAGGGTTCACCAACACGCGGGTTTGGCCCCCGTTTTGATGAACAGTGTAATCGAACGAATCGTGCATGTGCCCATGCACCCAGACATCGGCCTTGCCCATCAAGTGACCCAGATCAGACACAAAAGCCGCGTTGATCGGGCTCAGGTTGAATCGGGGGTGAATACTTTGCGGGTGCGGTGCATGGTGGGTAACCACCACAGTTTTGCCATCAAAGGGCACCGCGAGCGCTGACTCCAGCCAGTCAATATTTTGTCGATGCAACTCGATGCCCATGCTGGGCGTGAATTGTTTGCCACGCAAGCGAATCAGTTTGTAGTCGGGTAAAAAAGCCTTTGCGACCAATTCGGCACCAAAGCGCCAGCCCGGTTGAATATTGAAATCAGTCCACAAGGTGCAACCCAAAAAACGAACGCCTTGAATGACTGCGCTGGTTCTTTGCAGGTAATTCAGCTTTTTTTGCGCAGCAAGTTCAAACAGGTGGTCATCCAGGATTTCGATGTCATGGTGGTAATACTCATGGTTGCCAGCCACATAAATGTGGTCAGCCTCCTGCAAGTCTGCCAAGGCTTGGAGTCCTTGAGTGCCCTGATGAATATCACCGGCTAGAATGATCAAATCCGCGCCATTGACTGGACGAGGTACCGCAGCCAAGGCCGGAAAGTTGCGCATCGTTTCCAGATGCAGGTCGGAATACAGAGCAATTTTCATTCGTGTATTCTAACCCGACCTTTTTGGGATAAATGACCTACACACCCTCGGTACGTAAGGCTTCGCCCATTTGTTCGATGCAGCGCAAAATGTGGTCTTCAAGCACCTTGGCTGTGATGTATCTCCAGTCCAGACGATTGATGAACACCAGCTTGCTTGTTTTGTCGTTGATTGCAAACCAGGTTGGAATGGGCGTAGACGAACCCATTTCCAGGTTGGCCTGCAATACCTTCAAAGCGGCTGCCAAAGTGTCTACGTGAAAGCGTTTCAACTCGATGTGAATATCCATCCAATGCACACCTTCCATTTCACCCGGAATCAATGCCACTGGCTGTTCATTGAAGAAAAACAAACGTCCATCTTTTGATTGTTCAGTGGGGCGTGACCGAGCGAGATCATTCAGTAAATCATCAAATTTCTTGTACATAAATTGGGCTCCTGTGTAGCCCTTTATGTCGTTGTATCCCAGCGGTAGTTCCAAAACCGTTAATGGTTGGTCCTGCCAAGAAAAAAGCCACGGCTTTCACCGTGGCTTCTAGTTGGCTTTTCAGCCTGCTTCAACCTGAAAGGTTTAGGCGACTTTACTGCTTAGCGTACTTTTCTCAAGCGCTTGATGGCCTGCAACTGTGCAATCGCGGAAGCCAATTCAGCCTGTGCTTGAGCATAGTCAATGTCCGCACTGCGATTGGCCAGTGCTTCTTCAGCCAAACGCTTGGCTTCAGTTGCCTTGGCTTCATCCAGGTCGGTACCGCGAAGCGCTGTGTCTGCCAGAACGGTCACTGAGTTGGGTTGAACTTCCAACACACCGCCATTCACAAACACCACCACTTCTTCGGCCTGACCTGCAATCTTGATGCGAACTGTACCGGGCTTGATGCGTGTAATCAGCGGGGTGTGGCGTGGGAAAATACCCAGCTCACCCTGCTCTCCGGGCAAAGCAACAAATTCTGCTTCGCCTTCGAAGATTGATTCTTCCGCACTCACCACATCCACGTGGATTGTCGACATACTCATTTCCTTTGTGATGGGCACCGGTCTTGGCTTTCACCTTGACCGGCACACGACACACCAGTCGGATTACTGAATTTTCTTGGCTTTTTCGAAAGCTTCGTCGATGGTACCAACCATGTAGAAAGCCTGCTCTGGCAAGTGATCACACTCACCGTTCACAATCATCTTGAAGCCGCGAATGGTTTCTTTCAGTGACACGTACTTGCCGGGTGAACCGGTAAACACTTCAGCCACAGTGAAAGGCTGTGACAGGAAACGCTGGATTTTACGCGCACGAGCCACGGCCAGCTTGTCTTCTGGAGACAATTCGTCCATACCCAAAATCGCGATAATGTCGCGCAGTTCCTTGTAACGCTGCAGAGTTTGCTGAACGCCACGGGCCACGTTGTAGTGCTCTTCACCAATGATGTTGGGATCTACCTGGCGTGATGTGGAATCCAGTGGATCTACCGCTGGGTAGATACCCAGTGATGCGATGTCACGAGACAACACAACTGTCGCGTCCAAGTGAGCAAACGTTGTAGCAGGTGACGGGTCGGTCAAGTCATCCGCAGGAACGTAAACAGCTTGCACGGAAGTAATGGAACCCTTCTTGGTCGAAGTAATACGCTCTTGCAAGCGACCCATTTCTTCGGCCAGTGTTGGCTGGTAACCCACCGCTGATGGCATACGACCCAGCAACGCGGACACTTCAGTACCGGCCAATGTAAAGCGGTAGATGTTGTCCACGAACAGCAGAACGTCACGGCCTTCGTCACGGAAGTATTCAGCCATGGTCAAGCCAGTCAACGCAACGCGCAGACGGTTGCCGGGAGGCTCGTTCATCTGGCCATAAACCAGTGCAACCTTGTCCAGAACGTTGGAGTCCTTCATCTCGTGGTAGAAGTCGTTACCCTCACGAGTACGCTCACCCACACCGGCGAACACGGAATAACCACCGTGCTGCTTGGCGATGTTGTTGATCAACTCCATCATGTTCACGGTCTTGCCCACACCCGCACCACCGAACAAGCCTACCTTGCCGCCTTTGGCGAACGGGCAGATCAAGTCAATCACCTTGATGCCGGTTTCGAGCAGTTCTGTCGAAGGTGACAGCTCGTCGAAAGCAGGTGCATTCTGGTGAATGGCACGTGTTGACTCAGTGGTCACAGGACCGGCTTCGTCGATTGGGCGACCCAATACGTCCATGATACGGCCCAGTGTGCCTTGGCCCACGGGTACGGAGATTGGCTTGCCTGTGTTGGTCACAGCCATGCCACGGCGCAGGCCGTCTGATGCACCCAAACAGATGGTACGAACCACACCGTCGCCCAGCTGCTGCTGAACTTCCAGTGTCAATTCGGAACCTTCCATGGTTAGCGCGTCGTACACTTTCGGCATGTTGTTGCGTGAAAACTCAACGTCAATAACCGCGCCGATACACTGTACGATTTTTCCTTCGTTTGTCGCAGTACTCATCGTTATTTCCTTAATTCAAAATCGTCCCGAACTTCCGCTTACACAGCCGCCGCGCCGCCGACGATCTCTGCCAATTCTTTCGTAATGGCAGCCTGACGGGCTTTGTTGTAGGTAAGTTGCAGTTCACTGATCACATTCTTGGCGTTGTCTGACGCTGCCTTCATCGCAACCATACGTGCTGATTGTTCTGAAGCCATGTTTTCTGCCACAGCCTGGTACACCAATGCTTCGATGTAACGCAGCAGCAAATCGTCAATGACGGCCTTCGCATCCGGCTCATAGATGTAGTCCCACGATGTGGAGCCTTCATCGGCTTGCAGCCTTTCACCGCCCAAGGGCAGCAATTGCTCGAACACTGCTTCCTGCTTCATGGTGTTGACAAAGCGGGTGTATGCCAGATAAACCGCATCCACTTCGCCTGCAACATAGGCATCAAGTTGTACCTTGATTGCACCGATCAATGCTTCCAGGTGGGGCTTGTCACCAAGTCCGGTAACCTTGGAAGTCACTTCAACACCAATCCGGTTAAAAAAGCCAGCGCCCTTTGTACCGATTGCGGTTGCCCGTACTTTTGCACCCTTGGCGCCAAACTCCTGAAACTTGCTGGTCACCAGTCGAAGGATGTTGGTGTTCAAGCCACCGCACAAGCCTTTGTCTGTTGTTACAACAATCGCAGCAACGTTCTTGATTTCGTTGCGCTCCACCATGTATTCATGGCGGTAATCAGGGTTTGCCTTGGCCAGGTTGGCGCAAATGTTACGAACCTTGTCCGCATAGGGACGAGCCGAACGCATACGGTCCTGGGCTTTGCGCATTTTGGACGCAGCCACCATTTCCATCGCCTTCGTGATCTTTCGCGTGTTTTGCACGCTCTTGATCTTGGTCCGGATTTCCTTCATTCCTGACATCGTATTTCCTCCAATGACCGGGAAGGTACAAGACCTTCCGGGTTATGCGGTGGGTACAATCAGATCGCTCTGATTAATACGCGCCAGTTTTCTTGAATGATTTCACGGCCTCGTGCAGCTTTGGCTCGTCGTCTTTCGACAACTCGTAAGTCTGCTCGATACGATCGATCAGGTCCTTGTGGCTTGTCTGCATGAACTGGCGCAGAGAAACCTCGAAAGGAAGAACGTTCGCAACCTCGACATCATCCAAATAACCATTGTTGATTGCGAACAGAGCCAGTGCCATTTCCCATGTTTTCAATGGGGCATACTGGGGCTGTTTCAGCAATTCAACCACACGGCGGCCACGTTCCAGCTGGCGGCGGGTTGCTTCGTCCAAGTCGGAAGCAAACTGCGCAAACGCAGCCAATTCACGGTACTGGGCCAAGTCGGTACGGATACCGCCTGACAGCTTTTTGACCACCTTGGTCTGCGCTGCACCACCCACGCGAGACACGGAAATACCCGCGTTGATCGCTGGACGGATACCGGCGTTGAACAAGTCGGTTTCCAAAAAGATCTGGCCGTCAGTAATCGAAATTACGTTGGTTGGAACGAAGGCAGTAACGTCACCAGCCTGGGTTTCAATAATTGGCAGGGCGGTCAATGAACCGGTCTTGCCCTTTACTTCACCCTTGGTGAATTTTTCAACGTATTCAGCGTTCACGCGTGATGCGCGCTCGAGCAAACGGCTGTGCAGGTAGAACACGTCTCCTGGGTAAGCTTCGCGACCTGGTGGGCGACGCAGCAACAGGGAAATCTGACGGTAAGCCACGGCTTGCTTGGACAGGTCATCGTACACAATCAGGGCATCTTCACCGCGATCGCGGAAGTATTCGCCCATGGTGCAGCCAGAGTAAGGAGCCAGATATTGCATGGCTGCTGACTCGGAAGCTGAGGCCACCACAACAATGGTGTACTCCAGTGCGCCAAACTCTTCGAGTTTGCGAATCACGTTCACGATGGAGGAGGCTTTCTGACCCACTGCCACGTACACGCAAGTTACGCCTGTGCCTTTCTGGTTGATGATCGCGTCGATCGCCACGGCTGTTTTACCAGTCTGACGGTCACCAATGATCAATTCGCGCTGACCACGGCCAACAGGAACCATGGCATCAATCGCTTTCACGCCGGTTTGCAGTGGCTGGTCTACTGATTTACGCTCAATAACGCCAGGGGCCACTTTTTCGATCACATCTGTCATCTTGGCGTTGACTGGGCCCTTGCCGTCAATAGGCACACCCAATGCATTCACCACACGACCACGCAACTCGGGACCTACGGGTACTTCCAGAATGCGGCCGGTACACTTGACCATGTCGCCTTCAGAAATGTGCTCGTAAGAACCCAAAATAACGACACCCACGGAATCACGTTCCAGGTTGAGCGCCAAACCAAAGGTGTTGCCAGGAAATTCCAGCATTTCACCCTGCATTACATCTGACAAACCATGAACGCGGCAAATACCGTCGCTCACGGACACTACAGTACCTTGTGTCCGGATGTCGGCCGATGATCCGAGGCCTTCGATCCGGCTCTTGATCAGTTCACTGATCTCAGAGGGATTAATCTGCATATTGATTGCTCCAATTACGTTTGAGGGCCAAGTTAGGCTGTTAAAGCCGCCTTCATCGCGTTGAGTTTGCCGCGCACCGAACTATCCAAAATCTGGTCACCCACAGTGACGCAAACGCCACCAATCAGTGATTCATCCACCTGAACTGTGACGTTCAGTTTGGAGCCAAATTTCTTTTCCAATGCGCCACGTACGTTTTGAACTTCAGCATCAGTCATTGGGAAAGCAGAAGCGATTACCGCATCTGCCGAACCTTCGTGACTGTTCTTCAATTCTTCGAACTGTCGAGCGATTTCTGGCAAGGCCAGCAAACGGCCATTTTCCACAAGCGCAGCCAAAAAGTTAGTTGCTTGCGCTTCCGCCGGTGTCTTGGTCAGTTCAACAAACACTTTCAACACTTGCTCGTCAGTCAACTTTGGGTTGCTGACCAGCAATTTGATGTCGTCGTTGCTTGCGACTGCCGACCACGACTCTAGCCAATCACTCCACTGGTTCAGGTTTGAAGTTTTTGCAACTTGAAACGCTGCCTCAGCGTAAGGACGGGCGATGGTGGATAGTTCGACCATGTTGTGTTTCCTTAAGCGTTGGGCTTACAGCTCGGCTTTCAGTTGATTCAGCAAATCCGCGTGGGCCTGGGCGTTTACTTCCTTCTTCAGGATTTGTTCTGCGCCTTTCACCACGAGTGTTGCCAACTGATCGCGCAACTGGTCACGGGCACGTTGTGCTTCGTTTACAGCTTCCGCTTCAGCCTGCGCAAGAATTCGCTTGCGCTCAACTTCGGCTTGTTGTTTTGCCTCTTCGATAATCTGCTGGGCACGCTTTTCTGCTTCAGCCAGGCGTTGCTGGTTTTCGGAGCGGCTTACAGCCAGTTCCTGTTCAGCTTTACGACCGGCATCTGCCAAAGCCTGCTTACCACGTTCTGCAGCGGCCAGGCCGTCTGCGATTTTTTTTGCACGCTCATCAATGCTCTTGATCAAGGGTGGCCACACGAATTTCATCGTGAAGACAGCCAAGATGAAGAAAACGACGAGCTGAGCAAACAGCGTTGCGTTTAAGTTCACGGCATGTTTCCTTCATGTCGCGACGGCCCCACCGGGGGCCGTCACGGAGTTATTCAAGGTAACTGGGCGAGTTAAGCAACAAACGGGTTGGCGAATGCGAACATCATCGCAATACCTACGCCAATCAAGAAAGCTGCGTCGATCAGACCGGCCAATACGAACATTTTTGTTTGAAGTTCGTTCATCAGCTCAGGCTGACGTGCAGACGCTTCCATGTACTTGCCACCCATGATCGCGATTCCGATACAGGCGCCAATCGCACCCAAACCAATAATGAACGCACAAGCGATAGCAACAATTCCCAAATCAGTCATGACAACTCCTTAAATTTAAAAAAATGAAAACCAAAAAACTTAAAAAATCTTAGTGCGCTTGATGTGCCTGGCCGATGTAAATCAACGTCAGCATCATGAAGATAAAGCCTTGCAACACCACAATCAGAATGTGGAAGATGGCCCAAATTGTGCCTGCCAGCACGTGTCCAAGGAATGCAAAGGCTCCACCCAAGGACAGGGCAGCAGCACCACCCAGCAAGGCGATCAACATGAACACCAGTTCACCTGCGTACATGTTGCCGAACAGTCGCATGCCCAAAGACACTGTCTTGGCTGCAAACTCTACAAGGTTAAGCGCAAAGTTGGGGATCCACAGAAGTGGATTGGAGCCAAATGGTGCACAGAACAGTTCATGAACAAAACCGCCAGCGCCCTTGATCTTGACCGAGTAGTACAGCATCAGGCACAACACACCCAAAGACATGCCCAGTGAACCGTTCAGATCAGCTGTAGCCACCACGCGCATGTAGGGGTCGCCTGGATCGGCAGCGAAGCCAAGGCTATACAGCAGTTGGCCCCAGGCCATTGGAATCAGATCAACGGGCACCAAGTCAAAGGCGTTCATGACAATAATCCAGAGGAACACGGTCAGAGCCAGTGGCGCGATGAAGCTGCGGTCGCCATGAACGATAGATTTGGATTGGTTTTCAACCATCTCCACCATCATTTCGACAAAGCCCTGAAAACGGCCTGGTACACCAGACGTGGCTTTGGACGCTGCTTTACGCAACATGAGGATTACGATCAAACCAGACAAGATGGAGAAGAACATCGTGTCCAGGTTGATCACCGAGAAATCGACGATAAATTTTTGCTTATCGGTTGCGAAATGCTGCAAGTGATGGACGATGTACTCTGAGGCAGTTAGCCCATTCGGTGAAGATGACATACTTATCTCAAGAAAAATGCTAAAAAATAGCTTTTGAGGGTGACCGTCGCCGTGAGGATCAGGGACCACCAAACAATGTTCGGGTCAACCTGACTCGCTGCATACATGATTGCGACTGTTGCGCCTACCTTCAAGAATTCTCCGGCCAAAAACACATACGTGCCACCCGCAGGGGTTTTACTGCCCATGGCCAGTCGTGCGGCGAACAGTGTGCTCGGCAACGCTACAGCCACGAAACCCCATGCAGCAGACTGCGCGTGGTTTGTAGACACCAACAACATGAGGAGGCACACTGCCGTCCCGACGACCCATTGGAGTCCAACTATTTTCCACATATTTGCTGCGCTGCCACATTTCACCTTGATCGGGTACGTGTATTCCCGTACGGCGGACGTGTTTTTGACAAACCGGCAGATTATAGGGGTTTGTACGCCCCCTAGTCAAACGAAAATGGCTTATTTTTCACACCGCTTTGGTGCAAATCTCAAAGCTCTTCTTTGGGAAAGCCGATGCGCTGAAGCACGCCGTCGAGTTCATCCAGATTGTTAAATTTGATAGTAACACTGCCCTTGCCATTTGAATTGGCTTTTAATTGAACAGCGCTCGCCAGCCAGTCTGCCAAACCCTCTTCCAAACGGCGTACATCCGCCGTTTGTTTCGGTTTGGAGGCCACGCGGTCACCGTTACTGGCCCAGTCGTTAACCAGTTTTTCTGTTTCACGCACAGACAGTCGTTTGTTGACCACTTCGTTGGCACACGCAATTTGCTCAGCGGCGGTCAAGGCCAACAAGGCGCGGGCGTGCCCCATTTCGATATCACCTGCAAGCAGCATGGTTTGAACCGGCTCAGCCAAATTCAATAGACGCAACATATTGCTTGTTGCACTGCGAGATCGACCGATTGCACGGGCGGCATCTTCATGGGTGAGATCAAATTCATGAATCAGACGTTGCACCCCCAGTGCTTCTTCCAGCGGATTGAGGTCTTCTCGCTGAATGTTTTCGATCAAAGCCATGGCCAGTGCCGATTCATCAGGCACGGCACGAACCAGGACCGGCACTTCCTGAAGACCTGCCAATTTTGAGGCGCGGAAACGGCGTTCACCAGCAATAATTTCGTATTTGCCCGAACCAATGGGGCGCACGAGGATTGGCTGCATGATGCCTTGGCTTTTGATCGACTCAGCCAATTCCATGAGTGAGCTTTCGTCCATCCTTGAGCGTGGCTGATATTTGCCGGCTTGCAGCTTGCCCAAGGACAGGGTCATGACCTGCTCGCCCATGTCTTTGGTGCTGTCATCACCCGAGGGGCCTAACAATGCTTCCAGGCCCCTTCCAAGGCCCTTGGTGCGTTTGATTGCGTTCATATGTTCTTTTGAAAATTATTTATGCAACAACAGGCAAGCCCAATCGCTCAACCATTTCGTTGGCAAAATCGAGATAGGCCTTTGCGCCTTTGCTGGACTTGTCGAACAAAACACCCGGCACACCGTAGCTGGGCGCTTCGGCCAGACGAACATTGCGGGGAATGATGGTTTTGAACACTTTGTCACCAAAGTGCTTTTCAAGCTGCGCAGACACTTGCTGAGCCAACGTCATGCGAGGATCGTACATGACCCTCAGCAACCCAATGATGGTCAGGTGGGGATTCAGGTTTTTGCACACCTGCTTGATGGTGTTCACCAAATCACTCAAACCCTCCAGCGCGTAGTACTCGCACTGCATGGGAATCACCACACCGTTGGCACAGCACAAGGCGTTCAAAGTCAGCAGGGAAAGCGCAGGGGGACAATCGATCAGGATAAAGTCGTATTGGTCGTCCACCTCATTGATGGCCTCGCGCAACTTGACTTCACGGTTTTCAAACTCAACCATTTCAACTTCAGCACCGGCCAGCTCGCGGTTGGCCGCCAGCACGTCGAAATCGCCTTCTGCGCGCACCGTGGCCTCAGCGACACCTACCATGCCAACCAACACCTGATACACAGTGTGCTTGACGCTACGCTTGTCGATACCACAACCCATGGTTGCGTTGCCCTGGGGGTCAAGATCGACCAGCAAAACACGCTGCTTGGCCATGGCCAAGCCTGCGGCAAGGTTCACCGCAGTGGTGGTTTTTCCGACGCCACCCTTCTGGTTGGCAATGCAGAAAACTTTCGCCATCTTCTTGTCCTGTGATTGAATGCTTCGATTTTAGCGTTTAATCATGAACAAGTGCCTTGCCTCGTCCAGGAATGGTACTTGAATTGGATGAAGCGCCTCGATTCGCCATCCGGGAGGCACTTCGCTGTCGACCTCTACCCTGCCCTTCAAGGCGGCAAATTGACCGTCGGGTGCAAGCAGATGTTCACTCAGGGCAATGAAATTGTCGATACTTGAAAACGCTCTTGAGCAGATTAGATCGTACCCTTTGGCTGGCAGATGTTCTTCCACCCGTCCGTGAACAGCCTGCGCATTGTTCAAACCCAAACTTGCAATGGCCTGCTGCATGAACGCGGCCTTCTTTTGAACTGTGTCAATCAGCGTGACATGCCAATTGGGTTGTGCAATGGCCAGCACCAGGCCGGGCAACCCAGCACCTGCACCCACATCCAGCAGGTGCGGGTTGGGTGTGGCTTGAAGTGCGAACGAGATTTCAGGCAGCACAGCCAGGGAATCAAGCAAGTGATGCGTGACCAGTTCACGGTTGCTGCGTATGGCGGTGAGGTTGTACACCCGGTTCCACTTCTGGATCAACTGCCCGTACTTGAATAGCTGCAGGTGCTGTGCTGCACTCAAGCCCAGGCGAAGCTGGGCTATTCCCTGATCAAGCAGTGTTTGTTCAGGCAACCCCAACATTTCAGATTTCGGTTTTCTTTGCACGGAACTCAAGCCACTTGCTCCGATTTATCCGTATCACTTGAGCTGGCTCTGTTCAGCAGATCCCGCTTTTTCAAATGAACCAACAGCAGAGAAATGGCCGCTGGGGTGACGCCTTGAATACGCCCGGCTTGTCCGATTGTTTCCGGTTTGTGCATGTTCAGCTTCTGTTGAACTTCCTTGCTCAAGCCATTGACGCCAGAATAATCAAAATCAGCCGGCATGCGAATAGACTCATTGCCCACGTCCCTTTCCACTTCGGCCTGCTGGCGCAGGACATACCCCGCGTACTTGACCTCAATTTCCAGTTGGGAAATAAGGTCGCTGTGCTGCAAGGGTTCTGTCAACGCCAAATCGCCGCTTTCTTTGCTCAAAGTGCAAAGATCCATGTAGCTGACATCCGGACGCTTGAGCAAGTCATACAGGTTGTACTCTCGATCAATGCCTTTGTGCAGAACCCGTTCGGCTTCGGCCTGAGCCACAATTTTTGGATTGATCCACGTGGAACGCAATCGCTGTTTTTCCTGTTCAACGGCTTCGCGCTTTTCCGAGAATGCTTTCCATCGAATATCATCCACCAAACCCAGCTTGCGACCTATTGGGGTCAAGCGTTGATCTGCATTGTCTTCTCGCAGGCTTAAGCGGTACTCAGCACGACTGGTGAACATGCGGTAAGGCTCAGCCACACCCTTGCTGGTCAAGTCGTCTACAAGCACGCCTAGATAGGCTTCGTCGCGACGCGGGGTCCACTGGTCTTTTCCTTGTGCCATCAAGGCAGCATTCAAGCCGGCCAATAAACCTTGTGCAGCGGCTTCTTCGTAACCGGTGGTGCCATTGATCTGCCCCGCGAAAAAAAGCCCTTCAATCGACTTCGTCTCCAGCGTGGTTTTCAGTGCGCGCGGATCGAAGTAATCGTATTCAATCGCGTAGCCAGGCCGCATGATGTAGGCGTTTTCCAGGCCTTTGATGGAGTGAAGCAAATTCAGCTGCACATCAAAAGGCAAGGACGTCGATACCCCGTTTGGATAATACTCGTTGGTGGTCAGGCCCTCGGGCTCCAGGAAAATTTGATGTGAAGCCTTGTCTGCAAAACGGTGAATCTTGTCTTCGATTGATGGGCAGTACCTGGGACCGACTCCTTCAATGACACCGGTGTACATTGGGCTGCGGTCCAGACCACCGCGAATGATGTCGTGGGTGTGCTCGTTGGTGTGCGTAATCCAGCACGGCAGTTGGCGTGGGTGCATGGCTGCATTGCCCAAATAGGAAAATACAGGCACTGGGTCAAGATCACCCGGTTGTTCCTGCATCACCGAGAAATCAATACTGCGGCCATCAATACGCGGCGGAGTACCCGTTTTCAAACGCCCCTGCGGAAGTTTCATTTCCTGAAGGCGCTGGCCGAGGCCAATGGAAGGTGGGTCCCCTGCCCGTCCCGCCGAATAATTTTGCAAGCCAACATGGATCTTGCCATTCAGAAATGTACCCGCTGTCAACACCACTGACTTTGCCTTGAACTTCAAACCGACTTGCGTGACAGCACCGCACACTCGGTCACCGTCCAACAACAAGTCTTCAACCGACTGCTGGAACAGGCTCAGGTTAGGTTGATTTTCGAGACGTGTCCGTATGGCTTGGCGGTATAGCACCCGGTCCGCTTGGGCACGGGTAGCACGAACAGCGGGGCCCTTCGAACCATTCAAAATTCGAAATTGAATACCCGCTTCATCCGTGGCAATGGCCATTGCACCGCCCAGCGCATCGACTTCCTTGACCAGATGGCCTTTGCCAATGCCACCAATGGAAGGGTTGCAAGACATTTGACCCAGGGTTTCGATGTTGTGGGTCAACAGCAAAGTTTTACTACCTGCACGCGCAGCGGCAAGTGCAGCTTCGGTACCTGCGTGACCACCACCTACTACGATGACATCGAATTCTTCGGGATAAAACATGTGTTGCTCCTGGCACAGTGTGCCGGCATTCATTGAACTTGGAATTCACTTTTGGCCCCTGCAGTGCAGGTTCCAATGCATTGGCGCAATTATATGCCCCTGCGGGATTTTGCCCAAGTGAACATGTTTCACGTGGAACACAAAACCGAAAACTTTACCGGCGTAGACCTTTGTGCATTTGCTTAGGCCCACATGTTCTTCGTTCGTTTGCAAAGGCGCTTGTTGCTTCTTCCTTTGCTCAGGCGCATGTCCTTCTTTCGTTTGCAAAGGCGCCTGTCCTTCGTTCGTTTTCAAAGGCGCGTACCCTCTTCCGCCGAAAGCCTGTATTTCCCTTTTTGAAGTTCACACTGACTCACAGGGTTCGGCAAAACAGACGGCCGAACCCTGTGTCGGCTGATCGCCGAACGTGGCGTGTGAATTCAAAACGGGCAGGCTTTCTCGAATGGCGGTGCGAGGGCAATGCTGCCTTTGCAAACTCGAAGGATCGTGCCTGTGACATGCTGAAAGCGACCTGCGACCTGAGGTGTTCATTGAATCACCAGCCCTTTCTCCGGCGCAAGTTCGCAGCCTGTGAGGTGTTTGATTGCCGCATCATCTTGCCGATTCAAGACAAGGCTTCCCGGCTGATTCGCAGCGCGGGGCTATTGCGCAGGCAATCGAGGCGAAGACGCCTTTGCGTTTCGCCTGCCCCAAGCCAGAATCAAGAAAAAGGTAAACAAGCCTTGGCCAAGGCGAGATGAGCGGTAACGAACATCACACAAAGCATGCGCTACGAAAGCCGTGATGAGCAACAACGAACGTCAAGCAAAAGGCCTACTCAATAAATGTTCCACGTGAAACATCTCTCAAACAAGCCAGCTTCTCAGATAGGGCCAATAACTGTCATAGCTTGTACGCAAGATCAGCAGGCAGACAACAGCGAGCAGCACCTTGCGCACAAAGCCAGCACCTTTACGAATCGCGAGCCCAGCACCCACTTTGGCCCCGGCCAAATTGAATGCAGCCATCAACAGGCCAAGTGAAAGAATGATATGCCCCGCTGGAGCAAACCAGGCCAAGGAGGCCAGGTTGCATGCAATGTTGACCATCTTTGCACCTGCCGTGGCTGCAAGAAAATCAAACCCGAAAAATACGACAAAGGCCACCATCAGGAATGATCCAGTACCTGGACCAAAAAAACCGTCATAAAATCCGATCAACAACCCCACCAAAGCACCAAAGATTCGTTCTCGTTTTACATCGAGTTTGGGTGCATGAACGCCCCCCAAATCTTTTCTCAAAAAAGTATAAACAGCCACAGCGGCAAGCAACACCGGAAGGATCAGGCGAAGTACTTCCGTCGAAATCTGGGTCACTACATAGGCACCACCATAGGCACCCATCAAGGCCATTGCTGTGGCTGGCAATACTGCATTCCAGGGCACCTGGATGGCTTTTGAATAGCGATACGCCGCGAAACTTGTGCCCACTACACTTGAAATCTTGTTGGTACCCAACAATGTGGCGTGTCCCTGACCGGGCATTAGACCAAACAAAGCGGGGATCTGAATGAGCCCACCCCCGCCCACCATGGCATCGATGAGCCCAGCAGCGAAAGCTGCCGCACAAAGAGTGATCAGAACCCACAACTCGATTTGTTCAAACATAAGGATTTCGCCAAAAGAAAACGGGCGCCTTGTGGGCGCCCTCATAGGACTAATTCTGGAGTGTCAGAAAGAAGTCAAAACATTTAAACCGAATCAGGCAGCAAGGCGACTTGCGATTTGAGCCTTCGTCTGTTCAAGTTGCGCTGGCAGGTTATGGCTCAACTTCTCGAACAACTCGGCGTGCAACTGAAGCTCTTGTTGCCATGCAGCTTTGTCAATTGCGGTAATTGAATCGTACTCAGCCTTGCTGAAATCCAGACCATCCCAGGAAATGTCTTCATAGCTGGGTGAAGTACCGAATACATGTTCAACACCATTGCCTTTGCCTTCAACACGCTCCAAAGCCCACTTCAACACGCGCATGTTCTCGCCGAAACCTGGCCAGATGAACTTGCCTTCGGCGTCGGTGCGGAACCAGTTGACGCAGAAGATACTTGGGAGTTTGGCGCCAGAGGCTGCCAACTTGTTGCCCAAGTCCAGCCAGTGCTGGAAGTAGTCGGACATGTTGTAACCGCAGAAAGGCAACATGGCAAAAGGATCGCGGCGAACCACACCTTGTTGACCAAATGCAGCGGCAGTGGTTTCTGAACCCATGGTCGCGGCCATGTAAACACCCTCAACCCAGTTGCGAGCTTCGGTAACCAAAGGCACTGTGGTGGAACGGCGACCGCCGAAAATGAACGCATCAATTTCAACGCCGGCCGGGTTGTCCCAGTTACTGTCGATCACGGGGTTCTGCTCAGCGGCCACCGTGAAGCGGGCGTTCGGATGGGACGCCTTGCGACCACAATCCGGTGTCCAGTCTTTACCTGTCCAGTCGACCAGGTGTGCAGGCGCTTCCTTGGTCAGACCCTCCCACCACACGTCACCATCATCAGTTAGCGCAACGTTGGTGAAAATCACGTTGGCATTCAATGACGCCATGCAGTTGGAGTTGGTCTTGGTGTTGGTACCAGGAGCCACACCAAAATAACCAGCTTCCGGGTTGATCGCACGCAGTTTGCCGTTGGCATCGGGCTTGATCCAGGCGATGTCGTCACCAATGGTAGTCACAGTCCAGCCCTTCATGGACGCTGGAGGGATCAACATTGCGAAGTTGGTTTTACCGCATGCAGAAGGGAACGCTGCTGCAACATGGTATTTCTTGCCTTCGGGGTTTGTAACACCCAGGATCAGCATGTGCTCGGCCAACCAGCCTTGGTCGCGGCCCATTGTGGACGCAATACGCAATGCCAGACACTTCTTGCCCAACAAGGCGTTGCCACCATAGCCAGAACCATAGGACCAGATTTCGCGTGTTTCAGGGTAGTGAACGATGTACTTGGTGTCTGGATTGCAAGGCCATGCAACATCTTTCTGACCGGCTTCCAAAGGTGCGCCCACTGTGTGAACACAAGGCACGAACTCGCCATTCTCGCCCAACACGTCGTACACGGCCTTGCCCATGCGCGTCATCATGCGCATGTTGGTCACCACGTAAGCCGAGTCGGACAATTCAACGCCGATGTGTGCAATCGGGCTACCCAAAGGACCCATTGAAAACGGAATGACGTACAAGGTACGACCGCGCATGGAACCTTTGAACAAACCATTCAAAGTGGCGCGCATTTTTGCGGGATCTTCCCAGTTGTTGGTTGGGCCAGCATCTTCCTTCTTTTCAGAACAGATGTAGGTCCGATCTTCCACGCGGGCAACGTCTGAGGGATCAGACCAGGCCAGGTAGGAGTTGGGGCGCTTTTCAGGGTTGAGTTTGCGAAGCGTTCCCGCCTCCACCATTTCTGCGCAAAGACGTTCATATTCTTCTTGTGAACCATCGCACCACACAATATTCTTGGGCTCGGTCAGGGCTGCAATTTCTTGCACCCAAGCCACAAGTTTCTTGTGCTTCACATACGACGGCACGGTCTGGCTGACCATAGACAGCACTGCACTCATGCTAAAACCTCCAGATAGACAAATGTAATTCTTTTGTACGGGGGCAAAATGGGGCTCAACGGGCTCAGCCGGAACACATCACCATCACGCACACGGGCGATTGTTTTGTCGCTTGTCCGCAAACTTAGCCCACGAGTTTAACATGTTGTAAGCAAACGGAAATAATTTTTTCCTATAGGTCTGATGGACTAAACCCATACTGTGTTTGCTTTCCGGCACAAGGCATGTAAAGTGGAGAAATTCCTCTACTACGGAAGCCTCATGAAACTGATTGCGATCTGCACCGGCCTGGTGGTTCCTCTTGTTTATCGAACTGCGGCGGGCGACATCCGGACCGAAGCCAGCGGTATCAACAAACAAGCGGTCAGCACAATCGAAAAACCCGAGCCTGTCGAGGTTCGCAAACTTGGTCTGGAAGGCGATGAACAGTGCAATTTGTCAGTTCACGGTGGGTTGGACAAAGCCGTTTACATGTTGCCTTCAGAACACTACCCTTTTTGGGAGGAGCGCCGTTCGGAGAAAAACCTGGACGGAAAACTGCCTTGGGGATTTCTGGGCGAAAACCTGGTTGTGGAAGGACTGGATGAGCAAACCGTACACATTGGCGACGAATTCGAACTGGGTGAGGTTCGCCTGCGCGTGACCGAACCTCGCGAACCTTGCCACAAATTTGCGATACGGATGGGCTACAGCGCAGCACCCAAGCAAATGGTCCAACAGGGTAATTCCGGCTGGTATTTAAGGGTCATTCAAAGTGGGACCATTCATGCCGGAATGGAAATACAGCGTTTTATCAATCCTCAAGGCAAGTCTGTACTGAATGCATTTCGAATGCGAACCCAGAAGGGACAAATGGACTTGCTCTAACCCGAAAGCGCATCAACCTTTCAGGCAGGCGACTGCTTTTTCCAAAGTTTAAGTTGAGCCTTGGCTACAGCTGAATTTAACCGCCCCAGCTTGTCAATCCATACAGGATTTGGATCGTAGGCATAATGCGTTGCAGCCAGAGCGAGGGCTTCGTCATCCCAGCCATCATCGACATACAGATCAAACAAGGCGTCTGCCAAAACTGGGCTTCTTGGCAAAGCTCGCATCCAGTGCTCTGCCTGGGCAATGGCATCCCTTGACCGGCCCGCATCGCGTAATGCGCGCACAGCCACAACGGCTTCAAAATCATCTACAGCAGACTTTCTCAACAACTCGGCGAGTAAGGTTTTTTCGGAAAGATGTTCAAGCAAAGCCCGCAAGCGGAGCCTGCGCCAGCGCTTGTCAAACGAACGCCAGCTGACATTGCTGCTGGGTTGCATTTCATTCATTTCATTGATTTCAAGTTCGACCAAACCCAAAACAGTGTGTCGATCACACAGGGCGATCTGTTTCCACCACCAGGATGGGTCCACCAAACCAGCCTGGTCGAGCATTGCAACCGGATAAACCAGGTGAGCCCGTTCAATAGTATTGTCAATTCGCGTTGAAACAATGTGCAACCAATCGCGTGTGAAACCTCGCACGGCCTTGAGCAACAAACCATGTTTATCGTCCGCACCTTCGCAAATGGCGAGCAATTTTTGCAAGCCGTGTGCACCGAGTTCCACGAGCAAATCAACGTCCGAATTTCGATTAAGTTCAGACTGCAACCAACCGTCGAGAATCTGGGTGCGAACAGCCACTTTTTCACAGGTGGCCGCAGACGGGCAGCGGGTTTGACCCACAAACCGGCCAATCAATTGCTTAAGGCGTCGGCTTCTTGATTTTGTGTCGGAGTCTTCAACACTGTCCAGTAGCTCACAACAGCTTTCAAGAAACTGGAAAGCCCGGTGCAATTCAGGCATGTGCAGCGAAGCAGGGCCTAGCCACAGCATCCAATCCTGACCTGTTCGACTCGCTAATGCGCTGGTGTCCTTGTCTTTCGACATGAAAGCATTCTCCGCAAAGGAGTCAATAACGGCGAATTTTGTACTGTGCCGGAGCGTAGGCGCGTGTTTCCTGGAAACCGCGCAATTTAAGGTGTTTTGTTTTGCGCCCGGTCACCCTTTCGCGCCACATGCGAAAGCTGCTGGCCTTCATGTGGCTTCGCATCAATTCGATGGTTTGTGATTCGTTCAAGCCGAATTGCAACTCAATGGCCTCAAAGGGCGTTCGGTCCTCCCAAGCCATTTCGACAATGCGTGACACTTCTTCTTCAGACAAATTTAACTGCAAAGACTTGGACATCTGATCTCACTGACCGCTAAACTGGAGAAATTCAACTTGCAGTATATGACAGAAGGGGCTTTTCAGTGAAAAGAGCATTGCTTGGCTTGATCGTTTTGATCACCATATTATTCACCGTGTTTTTTGCCATGGGACTTTATTCCGGCACGGGTTCACCAATCGGGCTGACGCAAGGCCAGTTGGCACCCTGCCCCAACAAACCAAACTGTGTCAGCAGTGAAAGTGCGCCCTCTGACGAACACGCAATTTCGGCCTTGAAAATCACAGGGGACATGGGAGAGGAACCTCTTCTAAAGGTCAGGGAAGTGATCGAGTTGCTTGGCGGCCAAGTCAATTACGCTGATGAAAACTACCTGGCCAGTACATTCACGAGCGACTTGTTCGGATTTATCGATGATGTCGAATTCAGGGTAGACCAAGGCAATGGCTTGTTGCATGTGCGCTCGGCATCTCGAGTGGGTTACAGCGATTTAAATGCCAACAGAAAACGTGTTGAACAAATACGTACCCTTCTGGGCAACGGCTAGAAGCATGCAAGGGATTTGATTTACTTGCCAATACAAAAACGGCTGAATATCAAACCAAGCAAATCATCGGGCAACATGCGCCCGGTGATTTCACCTAGCGCATCGTGGGCCAAGCGCAATTCTTCTGCGAACAAATCAAGTGTGCGATCGTCTTGCAAAGCAAATTGGAAAGCGCTGGCAAGGTGCTCGCCACACAGGTGCAAGGCATCCACGTGTCGCTGGCGGGCCATGAATCCATGATCGGGGGGGTGGGCAATGCCTACCTTGGCGAGAATGGCGTCTTTCAGATTTTCCAGACCAATACCTTTTTTGGCTGAAATACAGACTGCATTGTGAAGGTCCTGCCGAGACTGCACAGACTCAGGCAGCAAATCCACTTTGTTCAACACCGTAAGGCTGGGCAAATGCGCCGGCAGTTTTAAATGGTCGTCAAAAAAATCGGGCTGTTCCAAAGTGGCGTCTTTCAGAATTAAAACCAGATCGGCTTCTTCAACCGACTTTCGAGTACGCTCAATACCAATTTTTTCCACCTCGTCTGCTGTGTGTCGCAGCCCCGCAGTGTCCACTAGCACCAGTGGAATACCTCGAATATTCAGCTCCTGCTTGATTCGGTCGCGTGTGGTGCCAGCGATGGCAGAGACGATGGCCACTTCTTCACCAGCCAAGGCGTTGAGCAAACTGGACTTGCCCACATTGGGCTCACCCACCAGAACAATTTGTAGACCATCCCTGAACTTGACACCTTCCCGGGCGGCACTCAACAAATCCTGGTGAATGGCAAGAATCTGGTTGAGTTGCCCTTTGGCATCGGCTTTTTCGAGAAATTCAATTTCTTCTTCGGGAAAGTCCAGCGTGGCTTCCAACAACAAACGAAGGTGAACGATGCGGTCAGCCAATGCATTGACCTGACGGGAAAAAACACCGCTGAGCGACGCGGCTGCAGCTTTGGCAGCAGACACGGAACCCGCATCAATCAGATCCGCAACTGCCTCGGCTTGGGCCAAGTCGAGCTTGTCATTCAAAAATGCTCTTTGCGTGAATTCACCGGGCAGGGCATGACGAAGAGGAATCTCAAGTTGCCTGGCAACATGCAGTGCATGCCCAACAATACCTTGCAACACAGCCTGACCGCCGTGTCCTTGAAACTCCAGGACGTTTTCACCCGTGAATGAAGCAGGCGCATTGAATAACAATGCTATGCCTTCATCGATGGGATGAAGCTCTGAATCACGAATGGTCAAGAGGCTTGCAAAGCGAGGCTGGGGAAGCTTGCCGCAAAAATGGTGGCAAAAGTTTTGAAATTCCGGCGATGAAGGAAATGAGAACCGCACCACCCCCACCCCACCCTTTCCGGGTGCGGTGGCGATGGCCACAATGGGATCACCGTGTTGTGGCGGGTGCAGACTCAATTTGGCGCGTGATCACCCACTGCTGGGCAATGGACAGGATGTTGTTGACAACCCAGTACAGGACCAAACCTGCAGGGAAGAAAATGAACATGACCGAAAACACCAGCGGCATGACCATCATGACCTTGGCCTGAATGGGGTCAGGTGGCGTGGGATTCAAGCGGGTCTGGATAAACATGGTTACCGCCATCAACACCGGCAAGATGTAGAAAGGATCGGGTGCAGCCAAATCGGTGACCCAGCCAAGCCAAGGTGCGTTGCGCATTTCAACGCTAGCCAGCAATACCCAATACAGTGCGATGAACACGGGGATTTGGACCAGAATCGGCATGCAACCGCCCAAGGGGTTAATTTTTTCCCGCTTGTACATTTCCATCATGGCGCGTTGGAAACCCATTTTGTCGTCGCCATACTGCTCTTTCAATTTCTGCATGCGCGGACCTACCTTGCGCATTTTGGCCATGGACCTGTAGCTGGCAGCAGAAAGTGGGAAGAAAACAAGCTTGATGAAAATCGTCAGGACGACGATGGCCCAGCCCCAATTACCAATATAGCTGTGAATCTTTTCAAGCAACCAATAGATGGGTTGAGCAATCACAGTCAGCCAACCGTAATCCACCACCAAGCCCAATCCTGGTGACAATGCTTCCAGCACGCGCTGATCTTGCGGGCCTGTGTACAGCTTGGCACTGTAAGTGCCGGTTTGTTCCGGAGCCAAACTGCCCAAGGCACTGACCAGACCAATGGAATACAGATTGGCATCTACCTGGCGTGTGTAGTTTTCACGCGGGCCTTCCTGACCGATTACCGCCGACACGAAATAATGCTGAACCATGGCCAGCCAGCCTGCATCGGTGGTCTTGATGTATTGCGCGCTGCGATCGGCAATGTCGTCAAATTTGATTTTTTGGTACTTTTTCTCAGGCGTGTAAACCGCTGGGCCTGTAAAAGTAGCGTAAAGCGAGGAATCGCTTTCCAGAGGATTGCCATCGCGGGTGATCTGAACGTATGCGCTGGGGGTAACAGGCTCAGGGTTCGCATTGCGTGCCTGGATTACCAAGTCAAGGTCATATCTATTTTTATAGACGGTGTAAGTGTAAGTACTCTCAATACCACCCGAACTGGCCTTGAAAACCAATTTCAGACTGTCTTGACCCGCTGGAAACTCCGTCGCAGTGGAAACCAGTTCAAACAGTGTGCGGTGGTTTGGTGCATCAGGCACACCTACCAAACCAGCTTGACCCAGATAAGTCCGTTTGGTCGACTGCTCAAACAGCTGGACTGGCAACTCGGGATTTTCCGCCGCTGGGTGATTCAGCAATTTTGAACCCACAAGCTGTGCACCTTGCGTCGAAAACTGCAATTCAAGAACGTCGGTTTTTACAACGACAGTTTGGGCTGCGGGTGCTGGCGCTGTTGCCGTTTCAACAATGGCATTGGGGTCTGCAGGAACATCACCTGCTGATTGGGCAGCGGCCTGGGGCAAATCATTGACAGCAGCAGCGGAACCGGGAGTTTGTAATGTGCCCTTGTCGTTCGCTGTGGAAGTGGCTGTGCTCAAGCCAAACAGGGTTGGTTTGCCCACTGAAGCCTGATAATTGTCCCAAAGCATGATGAGAGACAAGCTGAAAATCATCAAAAGGACTAGCCTGCGCGTTTCCATTTAAATCCTTAATTACTGAGATTTATTGCGGGTGTCAGCAGAATCTGGAACCAGATCCAGCCCACCGGCATTCCAGGGGTTGCACCGGCAAATGCGGCCAATTGACAAGGCTGCGCCTTTGCATGCGCCATGAATTTTAACTGCTTCAAGGGCATATTCCGAGCAACTGGGGTAAAAACGGCAAGACGGCGGAAAAAGAGGGCTGACGGCAAGCTGATAGCCGCGGATCAAGGCCGCAATGGCGCGCGCCGTGATAGATCGCTGAAAAGTTGCTGAAGTTCTGTCCACCATGCTGCCCGGTCCGAATGGCCTACTGCCTTCACAGGCTTGCTAAGACGCACCAGAAACTTGCCTTGGTGGTCTTTCAGGGAATGACGACAAGCCTCTCGAATGATTCTTTTCAAGGCATTGCGATCTACAGCCCGGTTGGCCAGCCGTTTGGGTATCAAGATTCCGAATCGTGGAGGGGTGTCTTCAAACAGAGCATGAAGCATCAACCGATCTGTTCGGGCCAGTGGCCTTGTTTTTAACAGGCCACCGAATGTTTCAGACCGAGTGATTTTTTTTGCATGCGACCCGGAACCCACCCTGTACGATTCAGAATGATTAAATCGTCAAACTTAAACTGACAGACGTGCGCGGCCTTTGGCGCGACGAGCGCGCAATACTGCACGACCACCACGTGTACGTGAGCGAACCAAAAAGCCGTGTGTTCTTGAACGGCGAACTTTAGAAGGTTGATAAGTGCGTTTCATGGCAAGCCTCTGGCCCACATGGGCTGAAAATTTGGCGAAAAATTAATGTGCGTTGTTCCCTGATTTACCAGGATATTCCATTGAACCAGCAAGCTGATTCAAGGCAAGCACCAAGGGAACCCGAAATTATAGAGTCAAATTCAGGAAAAACCTAGAAAAATCTGCAAGTTCGCGTGAAGGC